>NZ_JACIYP010000070.1 GCF_014359905.1 Hoeflea sp.
TGGTGCGGTAGACCTCCTCCGGGACGGTTGACTCATAAAATTTCAAATACAGCGTCCACAGCCTGCGCCACTCCGCCTCGTCTCCGGCCTCGATTGGCCTGATCTGCAATGCTCCGGTCATCTGCTTAATCCCCCGCCTTTGACGCGCCACGATCCGCGCCGATATCGTTCATGTCGAACGGTGTGGTCTGGTAGACCTGATTGATCCAGTTACCGAACAGCAGAAAGGCATGGCTGCGCCACCGGTTCGAGGGTTTGTTGTCCGGATTGTCCTCCGGGAAGTAATTATGCGGCGGCTTGATCGGCATTCCCGCTTTCACATCGCGAAAATATTCCTCGGCAAGCGTGCCGGAATCATACTCGATGTGGTTGAAAATATAGAGCCTGTTGGCAAATGTCTCGTGCAGCAGGCAGAGCCCGGTCTGATCGCTTTCCATCAGCACCTCGAAATCCGGCGTCAGGTCCTCGCGCCTGACCTCGGTCCAGCGCGACACCGAGACCTGGAAGTCGTCGGAAAAGCCCATCAGGTAGGGTGACGCCGGATTGAGATTGCGGTGCCGGTAGATGCCGAACGCCTTCTCCTTGAGAGCCCGTTTGGGAACTCCGTGGAAATGCCAGGCAGCCGCCATCGCCCCCCAGCAGACGAAGAAGCTCGAATGCACATGGGTCGTGGTCCAGTCGAGGATCTCCTCCATTTCCGGCCAATAGGTCACGTCCTCGAACGGCAATGTCTCGATCGGCGCGCCGGTGATGATGAAGCCGTCGAACTTGCGGTGCTTCACCTCGTCCCACGTATGGTAGAAATTGATCAGGTGATCTTCGGAAGTGTTCTTGGCGACGTGCGATCCGATGCGCACCAGCGTCAGTTCGACCTGCAGCGGGGAAGCGCCGACCAGCCGCGCGATCTGCGTTTCCGTGGCGATCTTGTTGGGCATCAGGTTCAAGAGACCGATGTGCAGCGGGCGGATATCCTGCCGGACGGCAATCGATTCATCCATGATCTGCACGCCTTCGCGCACCAGAACATCGCGAGCAGGAAGACCGTCGGGAATACGGATCGGCATGACTGAGCTCCAACAAAAAACCGGCCGCGAAACAAACGCTGCCGGTCCGGTGGGAAACTGTCCCGACGGCCCTTTAGCAAGTTGTTTAACGTGGCTGCAAGCCGGCCGGCCAAATCACCACGACATCAATCTAGATGCGGTCAAGACCGAGGTCAACATCAAGGAAGATCCTCGCCCGTCACGCCTCTGCTATGACTGGTATTCAAGCTCTCCAACCATCAGGTCCTGAATCCGTTCTGGCTCCGGATAGGCAGTCGCAACGGCGGCGAGTCGCACAAGGTTTCGGCCGTCGTGCTTGGCCATGTAAACCGCGGCGTCGGCTCTCGCCATGGCAAGCTGCAGATCATCCTCGGGCGCGAGTTCGCAGTAGCCGAAACTCGCCGTCAGGCCGAACTTCCGACCGGAACTGACCAGCTGCTGCATTTCGATTGCGACCCGCAGCCGCGCTGCCATCAACCGTGTCATTTCACCGTTGGACTCCGGCAGCAGGATGCAGAATTCCTCGCCCCCCAGCCGGGCGCAGATGGCGCTTTCGCCTGCGACGTTCTCCAACAGTTGCGCCACGGTTTTCAGGACCGTGTCGCCCACGTCATGGCCATGGGTGTCGTTGACTGCTTTGAAATGGTCGATGTCGCAGATGATCAGCCCGGACGGCAGCGGCGTTGACGCCGCTCGCATCGCCGGGACCCTGGCCTCGAATGCCCTGCGGTTGAAGAGGCCAGTGAGTGGATCGGTCTCGGCGAGGCGGCTGAGCCGCATCACCAGGGTTACCGAATAGCGCGCAAACAGCGCAAGGCCGATCACAATCGCGAAGATCGCGTTCTCGGTCTGCATGGACGATGCAAAATGGGAGCTCTTGAACGCGCTGCGCGTCGACAGATCCAACTCCGACAGGTGCATCTGAACAATCCTGTTCAGCGTTACCAGCGCCTGGGCCAGGAAGACCGCGGCTATGACGATGTCAACCCGGTGGTTTCTCGCCCGCCAGACCAGTCGACTGCAGATCAGCGCGACCATGATGATGAATCCGCAGACAGCCGTGTATTTGAGCAAAAACGGTGACGAAGCCAGATTGGCATAGATGATGATGCCTGAGACGATCAGCAGCGCCGATCCAAAAAGCAGCCGCGGGAATTTTTGCTCAAGCAATGAGGCAACGCCCCAAACCAGCAGAAAATGCCCGGACACAAGCGAAACCAGAGTGATCGATTGGAAGAACGGGTGAGATCCTTCGTCGACCAGCATGACCGCCATGAATCCGATGAGCGACAGGAAATAGGCGCCAGCCAGCCTGAGTGCCGAAAGCTGCTTGCGGTCATGGGAATGCAGCAACAGGAACGCAACGCCTGCCGAGACGAAGATCACGGGCCCAAGCCATTGATATGTCAGGTTGGCAGTCAACAAATTTCGCGCCTTATGCTTTGCAGATGCCCATCACCTTGGCAGCAAAAGGTGGCTAATTGATTACTCCGAATTTAATCAATTGCCGCGCTGTCGTGCCAAAAACGCCAGCCGCTCGAACAGATGCACATCCTGCTCGTTCTTCAGAAGCGCGCCATGAAGTTTCGGCAGCGCGTTCTTCGCATCCCCGCGCAGGGTTTCGGGTTCGACATCATCGGAGACAAGCAGCCGGATCCAGTCGAGCGCTTCCGAGGTCGAGGGTTTCTTCTTCAGGCCTGCGGTCTCGCGAATGGCGTAGAACTGGGTCAGAGCCTCGCGCACGAGCGCCTGCTTGATGCCC
Organism: Hoeflea sp.; assembly: GCF_014359905.1. Taxonomy (GTDB): domain Bacteria; phylum Pseudomonadota; class Alphaproteobacteria; order Rhizobiales; family Rhizobiaceae; genus Hoeflea. The sequence goes on from NZ_JACIYP010000070.1 coordinate 2,806, forward strand.
GGATAATGCACATCGACGATGCGTTGCAGCGTTTCCATGTCGGGAAAGCGGATATAATGGAAGAAACAGCGGCGCAGGAAGGCGTCCGGCAATTCCTTTTCATTGTTGGACGTGATGATCACGATCGGCCGCTGCCGTGCCTGAATGGTCTCGCCGGTCTCGTAGACATGGAACTCCATGCGGTCGAGTTCCTGCAGCAGGTCATTCGGAAACTCGATATCCGCCTTGTCGATCTCATCGATCAGCAGCACGGTCTTCGTGTCGGCGGCGAAGGCGTCCCACAGCTTGCCCCGGCGAATGTAGTTGCGGACGTCATTGACGCGCTCATCGCCGAGCTGGCTGTCGCGCAGCCGGCTGACCGCGTCATATTCATACAGTCCCTGCTGCGCCTTGGTCGTCGACTTCACCGACCATTCGATAAGCTCAAGCCCCAGGGCCTCGGAAATCTGACGGGCAAGCTCGGTCTTGCCGGTTCCGGGCTCGCCCTTTACCAGCAAAGGCCGCTCGAGCCGGATCGCCGCATTGACCGCGATGGTGAGATCCTTGTCCGCCACATAGGCCGCTGTGCCTTCAAACTGCATATGCCCTCCATGCGCCACCCATCCGGCGGCCTGGTTTCGTGTCGTTCTCAACACCATAATCGGGGCCCCGACGCAACCCGGCCCCGTCATGATGGGGCAGCCGCCCGGCGCAATTTGCGCCAGATCAAAGCGTTGACACAATCAGCAGGCCAGTATGAGATCCAATCAACAGACTGCATGCACTGGAGACTGACATGACGCTCTACCACATCCACCTTGTCATGGCCCGCAACAAGGAGTTCCCCGAAGGCAATGTTCGTCGCGGCTACGATATCCATGCGCCACTGGACGCGGAAGGTCATCTCGACAAGGCAGCTTGGGAGAAGTCGCCGTCATCGTGCACCGTGGTTCGGTTCTGGGATGGCGAGCGCTCGGAATTGGGCTATCTCGTTCATCATCCGAAAGGCGGCTGGGCGTTTGATTATGATCCCACCGACGAGGGTGACGACGAAGCCGGCTACCGGCTGTCCAATCACATCTTCAAAACCGGCGAATACATCTCCGTGCGCGATCATGGAGAGGACGAGTTGCACACCTTCGTCATCTCATCGGTGACCAAGGCCGAGTGACCTGCAACAAGGCATCTCGATCCCGGGATGCCTATTTGCCCTCGATTTCCTCACGCAGCATCTCGAGTTCCATCCATTCCGCCTCCATCGCCTCGATCTCGGCCTTGAGGGCGTCGTGGGTCTTGGCGCGGGCGGCGAATCCGTCCGGATTCTCTGCAAACAACGCCGGATCGGCCATTTCCGCCTCGATTTTCTTAAGCTTCGCCTGCATTTCCTCGATCTTCACCGGCAGGGATTCCAGAGCAAATTTCTGCTTGTAGGAGAGTTTGCGCGCAGCATCCCGCGTGGCTGCCTGCGGCTTCGTGGAAGGCGCGGTTGACCGGCCCGCCTCCTGTCGGGCCAGTGCCTTCTTCTCGCGCATCTCTGCGCCGCGCTGGGCCAGCATGTCCGTGTAGCCGCCGGCATAGGCGATCCAGCGCCCGTCCGGCGCGGCCGGATTGGCCGGCGCGAGCGTCGAGGTCACGGTGCGATCAAGAAAATCGCGGTCATGGCTGACCAGGATCACTGTGCCTGGATAAGAGGCGACCACTTCCTGCAGCAGGTCGAGCGTCTCCATGTCTAGATCGTTCGTCGGCTCATCAAGAATCAGCAGGTTGGAGGGCCGGGCCAGGATCCGCGCCAGCACCAGCCGCGCCTTCTCGCCGCCTGAGAGGTTGCGGATCGGCGTGCGCGCCTGCTCGGGTGCGAACAGGAAGTCCTTCATGTAGCCGGTGACATGTTTGGCCTCGCCATTGACCAGCAGATTGTCGCCGCGTCCGTCGGTCAGGTAATGCGCCAGGGTTTCCTCGGGATCGAGCACCTCGCGGCGCTGGTCGAGCACGGCGATATCAAGCTTCGACCCATGCCGCACGAACCCCGTGTCAGGCTCCAGTTCGCCGATCAGCATCTTGAGCAGCGTGGTCTTGCCCGCGCCGTTGGGGCCTACAATGCCGATGCAATCGCCGCGGTTGATCCGCATCGAGAAGTCGCGCACCACCGGCGCGCCGCCATAGCTCTTGGAGATGTCTTCCGCCTCGATCACCAGCTTGCCCGAATCGCGGCCTTCTGCGACCTGAACATTGATCCGTCCCTGGGGACCCTTGTGGCCGCGGAAATCGGCGCGCATGGTCTTGAGATCCGAGAGCCGCCGCATATTGCGCTTGCGCCGCGCCGTGACGCCGTAGCGCAACCAATGTTCTTCGCGTTCGATCTGCCGGCCGAGCTTGTGCTGTTCCAGCTCCTCCGCTTCCAGCACCGAATCGCGCCAGGCTTCGAAATGCTCGAACCCGCGGTCGAGCCTGAGTGAGCGGCCACGGTCGAGCCAGATGGTCGTCCGGCTGACGCGCTCGAGAAACCGCCGGTCATGGGAAATCACCAGAAGTGCGCCGCGGCTGCGCAACAGTTCCTCCTCGAGCCACTCGATCGTCGGCAGGTCGAGATGGTTGGTTGGCTCATCAAGCAGCAGGATGTCGGGTTCGGGGGCGAGCACTTTCGCCAGGGCCGCCCGCCGCGCCTCGCCGCCGGACAGCGTTTGCGGATCCGCCGCCCCGTCTAGACCGAGATGTTCGAGCAGGTAATTGACCCGGTGCGGATCATCATTGGGACCAAGCCCGGCCTCCGCATAGGCCTGAACGGTGGTATATGTCCCAAAATCCGGGGCCTGGGGCAGATAACGGATGGTCGCGGACGGATGCCGGAAAATCTCGCCCGATTGCGGCTCAACCTCTCCGGAAGCGATCTTGAGCAAGGTCGACTTGCCCGAGCCGTTGCGCCCCACGAGGCAGATCCGGTCGCCCGGCTCGACTTGCAGTTCAGCCCCGTCAAGCAGCGGCGCTCCTCCGAAGGAAAGGCTGATGCCGTCAAGTTTAAGGATGGGAGGCGCCATGCTCAGGCTCCTGAAAAATCATGAGGACGGGCGACGACAAGCGCGCGCCCTGTTTTGAGGCTGGCCGATACAAGGCCCTCGGCCACATTCGAAATCGTGCGTGACGCGCCAAAGCCGATATCGGCTTGGTCGAGCGGGTATTTCACGTTCTTGAGGTTGAGCCCCGTCAGCGCCGTGAACCCGATAACAGAAAACAGCGACCCCGGCGGCAAATCGAGCTCCAGGCTTCCTGGCAGCAAGGGCGCCGCCTCTTCGATCCCTGAGGTCAGGATGACGTCGAGGCCACGCTCGGCCAGCGTGATTGCCTGCAGAAGGTGACTCAGCGCGTGATCGGTCCGCTCGCCGCCAAAGGCGCCCACCAGCACCAGCCGTTCCGCCCCGCGTTCGATCGCCTGCTCTATGGCGAGTTCACCGTCGGTAAAATTCTTCTCGGCGGGAAATGGCAGCCGCGCGGTGGCGGAGAACCGGTCGGTCAGATCCGGCGAGGTGGAATCGAAATCGCCCACCCACAATTCAGGCGTGAGTCCGAGAGCATCCGCATGGGCGATGCCGCCGTCAGCCGCGATCGCACGCGCGCCCATGACGAGCGCGCGGACGCGGTCGTCAATCTCGAGCGGCCCGCCGAGCAGGATGGCAAATGTTGCAACAGGTGTCATGGCGCACAGCCAATAGCAGCTTTGCGCGCACTTGCCAGCGTCTCGAAGAAATTCTATGTCTTGTCTCGCTCTAACGGGGTGCCCGGTGTTTCACCGGGCTGAGAGGCCGGACGGCCAACCCGAAGAACCTGATCCGGTTTGTACCGGCGGAGGGATTAGACGTGCTTCCCGCGCCTATTCCTGTTTTTTGGACCAAAGGAGGCGCGATCAATGCGCAGATTTCGATTTTTCCCGGTTGCCCTTGCGGCCTGCCTTCCCCTTGTCGCCAACCCTGCCGCGAGCGCGGACAAGACGCTGACCGTCTACACCTATGAGAGCTTCGTCGCCGAATGGGGCCCCGGCCCCAAGATCGAAGCCTCGTTCGAAGCCGAATGCGGCTGCGATCTCAAATGGGTCGGCGTCGCCGATGGTGTGGCGCTGCTCAATCGGCTCAAGCTGGAGGGCGAGCGCTCCGAGGCGGGCGTGGTGTTGGGACTGGACACCAATCTGGTGAGCGAAGCCAAGGCCACCGGCCTGTTCGAGGCGCATGGCCTGGACACCGGCCCGGTCTCGGTTCCCGGCGGCTACAGCGATGAGGTATTCATCCCCTATGACTACGGCCATTTCGCCGTGATCTATGACAGCGAGGCCATCGCCAACCCGCCCACGAGCCTCAAGGAGCTGGTCGAGGGCGATCCGGAGCAGAAGATCGTCATTCAGGATCCGCGCACCTCGACGCCGGGCCTGGGGCTGTTGCTGTGGGTGAAGTCGGTCTATGGCGACGACGCTGCTTCCGCCTGGGAGAAACTGAGCCAACGCGTGCTGACCGTCACGCCGGGCTGGTCGGAAGCCTATGGCCTGTTCACATCGGGCGAGGCGCCGATGGTGCTGTCCTACACCGTCTCGCCCGCCTACCACATGGTGGCCGAGGACACCGAGCGCTATCAGGCGGCGGAATTCTCCGAGGGCCACTACCTGCAGATCGAGGTGGCCGGCCTGCTCGCCCATGCGCCCGACAAGGATCTGGCGCGGCAGTTTCTCGCCTTCATGATGACGCCGGGCTTCCAGAACGAGATCCCCACACAGAACTGGATGATGCCGGCGGCGCCGATCACCATGGAACTGCCCCCGGCCTTTTCAAGGCTTGTGACGCCCGAGAAGACCTTCCTCTATTCCTCCGACGAGGTGGCCCGGAACCGCGCCGCCTGGATCGAGGAATGGCTGGGCGCCATGAGCCGTTGATCCCGGTCCCGCCGCCATGCTGACCCGGTCCGAGCACCGCGCCTCCCGGGCGGGCGGCGTGGCGGCACTTGCCCTCATAGGCCTGGCGCTGGCGGCGCCGGCGGCGGTGCTAGTCTCCCAGGGCACCGGATCGGGTCTCGCCGGCACCCAGGGCGACTACCTGTTCCGGATCACCCGGTTCACGCTGCTGCAGGCAGGCCTTTCGACCCTGCTGAGCGTGGCGCTTGCGGTTCCGCTCGCCCGCTCGCTTGCCCGCCGCCCCTCGTTTTGGGGTCGGCGCTGGCTCATCAATCTGTTCGCGGTGCCCTTGGGCCTGCCCCCGCTGGTGGCAGCGCTCGGCCTGCTTGAGGTCTGGGGACGCAATGGCGTCGCCAACCACGGTCTGGCATGGTTTGGCGCCGAGACCCCCTTCTCGATCTATGGCCTGAGCGGCATTCTCATCGCCCATGTGTTTTTCAACATGCCGCTCGCCGCGCGTCTCATTCTGCCGAGTCTCGAGCGGCTGCCGCCGGAATACTGGAAGACCGCCGCCAATCTCGGCATGGGCGGCGTGAGCCTGTTCCGGCTGATCGAGTGGCCGGCGATGCGCCGGTCTGCGGGAGGCGCCGCGGGGCTCGTGTTCATGCTCTGCGCCACCTCGTTTACGCTGGTGTTGGTGCTAGGCGGCGGACCGGCGGCGACCACTCTGGAAGTCGCCATCTATCAGGCCTTGCGGTTCGATTTCGATCCCGGCCGCGCCGTTCTTCTCTCCGCGATCCAGATCGGCCTGACGCTCGCCGTCATGCTGGGGCTCAAACTGATCTCGGTGCCAACCGAGGCCGGAGACACGATGGGCGGCGCAAGCAGCCGCCCCGATGTCGCCCGAGGCTGGCGCGGCCTGCCCGATCTGGCGCTGATCGCAGGCGCGGGCGTCTTTGTCGGCGCGCCGCTTGTGGCGGTTGTCGTGTCCGGGCTCGCCGCAGACATGCCGCGATTGCTCATGGACACGCTGTTCTGGCGCGCGACCGCAACCAGCCTGCTGATCGGCCTCGCCGCGGCCAGTGTATCGGTAATCCTCGCAAGCCTGATGGTGAGGGCGCGCTACTCGGCCGGCGATCAGCCGAGGTCGCGCCGCCTTGGACTTCTATCCGGGATGTCGGGCGCGGCAGGGTCGCTGACGCTTCTGGTTCCCCCGGTGGTACTGGGCGCAGGCTGGTTCCTGATGCTTGGCGGCGGCGCCGGACAGCTGATCGCACCGCTATCGGTGATCGTGCTGATCAATGCGCTGATGGCCCTGCCATTCGTCATGCGGGTGATCGAGCCGGCGCATCAAAGCGCAATGGAGCGCAATGGCAGGCTGGCGCTGTCGCTCGGGATTACCGGCATCAACCGCATCCGGCAGATCGACATGCCGGCCATGCTGGCGCCGTTGGCAACCGGGTTTGTCTTCGCCGTCGCGCTTTCCCTGGGGGATCTGGGGGCCATCGCGCTGTTTGGCAGCGACAGGATCGTCACCCTGCCCTGGCTTCTCTACCAGAAACTCGGAAGCTACCGCACCGCTGACGCTGCCGGGCTGGCGCTGCTTCTGGGGATGACCACAATGGCGCTGATGATCATCGCCGATCGGCTCGGAAACCGATCCGGTCCGGCACCTTGGGCAGGGAAAAGACTGTGATGACACAAACACCCGCCATCGAATTCGAGGCTGTCTCTTACGGCATCGGCGACCTCAGCGCCGAGTTCGCGTTTCAGCGCGCACCAGGCAGCGTGACCGCAATCCTCGGACCGTCCGGCGCCGGCAAGTCGACCTTGCTCAATCTCGCCGCAGGATTTCTCACGCCCCGCACCGGACGGATCCTCCAGGATGGCAAGCCGGTCAATGACCTGCCGCCTTCGGCACGCGGCGTCTCGATGGTGTTCCAGGACAACAACCTGTTTGCCCATCTCGATATCAACACCAATATCGGCCTCGGCCTCGACCCTGCGCTCAGGCTTGATGCCACCGCGTGGCAAAAGGTTGAAACCGCGCTCGAGAGGGTCGGACTCGCAGGTTTCGGCAACCGCCGGCCCGCATCCTTGTCGGGCGGCGAGCGGCAGCGCGTGGCGCTTGCCCGCGCCTTTGTCCGCCGCCGGCCGTTATTGCTGCTCGACGAACCGTTTGACGGCCTCGGTCCCGGCCTCGCCGCCGACATGCTGGGACTGATGCTGGAGATCCGCGCAGAAGTCGGCGCAACCGTGCTGATGGTGACCCACGATCCCGACGAAGCCCGCGCCGCAGCCGATCAGATCCTGCTGGTGAGCAAGGGCCGGATAGCCGCCGACGCGCCGGCCGAGGGGTTTTTCGAACGGCACGACTTGCCGGAGCTTGAGAGCTATCTCGGCCGCAAACCCGGGGCGTAAAGCACCGCGTTCACTTGATGGTACGGAATGCGCAGGCATCAGCTTTCAAGTCAAAATCCGGCAGCGCCACAATTTCGACGCGAGCGTTTGCCACTGGAGAACCGGCGCGAAGTGAGATAGACCGAAAGCCGTCGCTCCGGCTTACGAAGCTCTCAAGCCTCCGTCCCGGCATGAAATTCAGACCACGCACCCGGACCATGGCACATATCGCACCGCCCCAGCCAATCATGACAGCCCCAGACAGAAGCCGATCCCGGATCGCCATGGCAATCCTGTGCGGCGCGCTTGTGCTGTCTGGGTGCCAGACCCTGGGCGAGGACGTCTATGTGACCAGCGTCAAGCCGTCCGATACGCCGCAAACCGCGGAGAAGGCAGGAGCATCCGATCCGCGCACCCGCATCGGCGCCAACGAACATCCGCGGATCATTGCAACTTATGGCGGCGAATTTTCCGACGCCAAGACGGAACGCCTGGTGGCGCGCATTGTCGGCGCCTTGACGCTTGTTTCGGAAAACCCGCAGCAGGCCTACCGCATCACCGTGCTCAATTCGCCAGCGGTCAATGCCTTTGCCTTGCCCGGCGGCTTTCTCTACGTCACCCGCGGCCTTCTGGCGCTTGCCAATGACGCCTCGGAAGTTGCCGCCGTGCTCTCTCACGAAATGGCCCACGTCACCGCCAATCATGGCCTCGAGCGCCAGCGCCGCGAGAAGGAAGTCGAACTTGCAGGCCAGGTGGCGGAGGAACTGTTCTCCAACTCCATTGCCGGACGCCAGGTGATCGCCCGCGGCAAGCTTTCGCTCGCCGCCTTCTCGCGCAATCAGGAGCTTCAGGCCGACGTGATCGGCGTCAGAATGCTGGGCGAGGCCGGTTACGATCCCTATGCGGCCGCACGGTTTCTTGACTCCATGAACGCCAACCAGCGATTCACCGCCATTGAACCCGGCGCTGATGCCAGCCTCGACTTTCTCGCGAGCCACCCCAATGCGCCGCAACGCGTCGAACTTGCCAAGAGCCATGCGAGGGCCTTCGGGCCTGAGGGCGTCGGCGATCGCGGCCGGGATTTCTATCTGGACGGCATCGACGGCCTCTTGTTCGGCGACAGCCCCAATGAAGGCTATGTCCGTGGCACCGAGTTCCTGCATCCGGTGCTCGGCGTGAGATTTTCTGTGCCCTCCGGTTTCCGGATCGACAACAATGCCGACGCGGTGCTCGCCACGGGTCCCGGCGACCTGGCGATCCGTTTTGACGGGGTTACCGACAATGGTCGCCAATCGCTGACCAAATATATCGCAAGCGGCTGGGTCACCGGGCTCGATGAAAGCTCGATTAAGGAAACCCGCATCAATGACTTGCCCGCGGCAACGGCACGGGCCAGCGCCGACCGCTGGGATTTCGATATCACCGTCATCCGGCTCAAGGATCGTATCTACCGGTTCCTCACGGCCGCGCCCCGCGGCAGTGACGCGCTCAGCGTGACCGCGTCTGCGGTTCGGGCGGGCTTCAAGAAAATGCCGGCAAGCGAAATCAAGGCGCTGGAGCCCTTGCGAATCCGCATTGTCACGGTCGCCCAGGGAGACACGCTGGGAACACTGGCGGCCCGGATGCGCGGGGTGGAACGCAAGGTCGAGCTGTTCAGATTGCTCAATGCGGTTGCGCCAGGCGAAGTCATGGTCCCGGGTCAACGGGTCAAGATCGTCACAGACCGATAATCCGGCGCTATCCACCGCCGGATACACCGCAACCATGCGGCTTGATCAGAGACGGGCGATCTCGGGGGTCTGGGAGGTCAGCACCGCGCGCAGCTTTTCCAGCGCGCGGTTTTCGATCTGCCGCACCCTCTCTTTGGAAATCCCCAGCGCCGTGCCAAGCGATTCCAGCGTCGCACCGTCTTCAGCCAACCGGCGCTCCCGGATGATCCGCAATTCGCGCGGGTTGAGCGTATTGAGCGCGTCGCCGAGCCAGAGGTTCCGGCGTTCTTCGTCGATGATGGTCGAGACCTGTTCGTCGGGCAGCGGATCGTCACTCTTGAGAAAATCCATCCGGTCCGACGAAGCGCCGGATTCGCCATCCGACATCGGCGCATTCAATGAAGAATCCGAGCCGGACAGACGCGCATCCATCACGGCGACATCCTTGGCATGGACGCCCAGCGTATTGGCGATATGGGAATGAATTGCGCTGTCGGTAAGAGTCGGATCGTCTTGCGCGAGCCGCGCGCGCAGTCGCCGCAGATTGAAAAACAGGGCCTTCTGGGCAGAACTGGTGCCGCCACGCACGATCGACCAGTTGCGCAGGATGTAATCCTGAATCGAGGCGCGGATCCACCAGGTGGCGTAGGTGGAGAACCGGACATCCCGTTCAGGCTCGAAACGGGCCGCGGCTTCCAGCAGCCCGACATGCCCTTCCTGGATCAGGTCGCTCATCGGCAGGCCGAAATTGCGGAATTTCGCCGCCATGGAAATCACCAGCCGCATATGCGCCATGGTGATCTGGTGCAGCGCGTCCTGATCCTTTTCGTCTTTCCAGCGAACGGCCAGGTCATGTTCCTGCTCGCGTTCGAGGTAGGGCGCAGCCATCGCCGCGCGCACCATTTGCCTGTTTGCCGAGATCGCTTTCATGACATTCTCCTGTCATTGACGCCCTAGTGTTCAGTTCTCCGTCTTGTCCAAAATTTACGCGCTTCCACCACGAATGGATCATCACACTCGATGACATCGGCGTGATCGGTCGCGGACAACCAACCGTCTCTGGCCGGGCAGCATCGGTATGGGTTGCGCGCAGGTTGTTCCTGCATCGGATCGCATCCGGTATTCCTGTGCAAATCCGGCACAATGATCGGCTGCACTGGCTTTGCCTGTTCAGGCGAATGCTCAAGGGACAGTCTCACATTCAAAACAGTCCATCTCAGCTTTCGTTCCAATGCATCTTTTGGAAACCAAGGCACGGCGGTCAAATGCTCACGCATATATGCGCTCTGCAGAACCTCCGGAATGCAGCATTGGTCATTGCATCGATCACGTCCGGGGAGTCTTGTGCTTGAGTGGCCCGGCCTTTTGTAAGGCGGACAGCGGCGCAATTCCGGGCATAAAAAAACCCGGGCGCGAAATCCCGGCCCGGGCTTCAGTCATTCGAGATTCAGGCAGTCAGCCGATCAGGCGGCTTCTTCCTGCGCGCCTTCTTCATCGTTGGCCTTGCCGCGCTTGGGGCCCTTGTTGAGGTTGACCTCAATCAGGCGCACCGCTTCGGTGTCGGACATCTTGTTGACTGCGCCGAGTTCGCGCGCCATCCGGTCGAGAGCAGCTTCATAAAGCTGACGTTCCGAATAGGACTGCTCGGGCTGGTTCTCGGCGCGATAGAGGTCGCGGACCACCTCGGCGATCGAAATCAGATCGCCGGAGTTGATCTTCGCATCATATTCCTGCGCACGGCGCGACCACATTGTCCGCTTGACCCGGGCGCGGCCCTGGACGACTTTCAGGGCGCGCTCGACGAAATCGGTTTCGGACAATTTCCGCATTCCGATTGTGGATGCTTTGGCGACTGGCACCTTGAGGCGCATCTTGTCTTTTTCGAAATCAATCACAAACAACTCAAGTTTGTGGCCCGCAACTTCCTGCTCTTCGATCGCGACAATCTGTCCGACGCCGTGGGCGGGATAGACAATCGACTCACCGGTCTTGAAACCCTGTCTCTGTGAAGCCATTTTTTTCTGTTGGGTTGTCATGCGTTTTCAAAACTCCCTGTTACGGAAACGGACACTGGGAGCCGGACATGGGTTGCCCGGACAGGTCCTCGCGAAAGCCACGCGGCGCATCGCACTGACAAGGCCTTATTGAAGCGAGAAGAGGCAATACAACGCAGCGTTCACCGCACGGAGCACGTCAGACCGGCAGCTTCGCGCTGCAAGGAAAGGACCACCGCCGTAGGGGACGTTTGCTTCCGTTTTTTGCTTCTTGTTTCGCCCTGACGGCGCCTTTAAGATGTCAGTATTGTGATGTGTATCACAAAAATTGGTGTAAATCAATGATTTGCGCGAATGACTGTGGACTTGACGGCAAAACCCGTCAAGCCTTGGTGAATCATTCGGCGCCGCACCCGGCAAATTGTTGCAATGCAACGACTATTGACCGGCAAGGGGTGCTCAGTCGCCTTCGCCGGGCTCTGGGGAAAAGTACTTTTCGAATTTGCCTTCCTGCCCGTCAAACTCCTTCGCGTCGCTTGGCGACTCGCGCTTGATGGTGATATTGGGCCATTTCTCGGCATATTCGGTATTGATCTCGAGCCATTTTTCCATCCCCGGCTCGGTGTCGGGGCTGATCGCGTCGGCAGGGCATTCCGGCTCGCACACGCCGCAGTCAATGCACTCGTCAGGATGGATGACCAGCATATTCTCGCCCTCGTAGAAACAATCCACCGGGCAGACCTCGACGCAATCCATATATTTGCAGCGGATGCAATTGTCAGTCACCACATAGGTCATACGTCTCTCCTGAGGCTCCATGCATGTCATGCTCAATGATATGCCTTGAGCCGTGCCTGCATCATTTCAGAGCGCGGCAATGCCGCGCATCCAAGTCAATGTCGCTTGCACTGCAGCGAACAACGGCGTGAGGTACCGGCTTTGCGCGTGCTTTGCAAGACATCGGATTTCAACATAGCGCCGCAGCCGATCGTCGATGGACAAAGTGTGCGGCGGCCCTGCGCTATTGCGGATGGTTTTCCCCGCACCGGCCCCGGTCAAGGGTCAATCATGCCTCTTCATCCGGATTGCGAAACTGATCGATTTTTCGCCTGTCCCGCTTGGTGGGACGGCCCGCTCCGGGTTCGCGCTGTGGCGTGAACGCCTTTGGCTCGTCGGCGGCGGCAGGCTTGGGAGTGATGTCTTCGTAAAGCAGCTGCGCTTCCGGCGCCGGGCCGCGGCGCTGCCCGCAGCCCAGAATCTTGAGAACCAGGATTCGCCGCTCCAGCGTGATGGTCAGCACGTCGCCCGGCTTGACCAGGAAACTGGCCTGATCGATCTTCTCGCGGTTGACCCGGACATTGCCGGCCGCGGCAATCTTGCCCGCGAGCGTCCGGGATTTGGCGATCCGCGCGAAAAACAGCCATTTGTCGATGCGCTGTCGTTCGGGCTGATCTGCCAAAGCCGTGCCTATTTCTTCAGTTTGTCACGCAGGGCCGCCAAGGCCGCAAATGGCGAATCCGGATCGATCGGCTTTTCCTTGCGCACCGGGCGGTCATTGCGTCCGCCATCATGGACCCCTGCGCCCCTGTCCGGGCCACCCGGGCCACCCCTGCCACCAGGGCCGCCCTTGCCGGAACCTCCCTTGCCAGGCCTGTCCTTGCCGTGGTGCGGCTTGCCCCGATGTCCCTTGCCGCCTGGCCGCGTCTCGGTTTCCGAACCGCCTACGCCAGCCGGCTTGTCGCCGGAACGGTTGCCGCGATCGCGCCGGCCGCGGGCTTCGCCAGGTGCGCCGGCAGCGTGACGCGGCCCGCGCTGCTGACCGTCTTGCCGGCCGCCGGGCCGCCACAGCAGCACCGGACGCGGCTCTTCGGCTGTTTGCTCAACCACCGTTTTGCTGTTCGGGCCGGCTTCAGGCGTTGCATCAGCCTTTGCTTCTTCTCTCGAGGCTTCAGGCTCGGAGACCGGTGCGGCATCTGCGCCAGGCTCGGATGCAGGTGCGGTGTCACTGGCAGTGTCTGCGACGGTCTCCGCGGGCTTGATCTCTTCTGCCGCAACCCGGGCTTCGCCGGAAGTGCCGCCTTCAGATTGCGCGGCGTCAGCCGGTGCTGCGCCAGCGACGGCAGGGCTGCCGGCCGGCACCGCAGATTTGTGCGGACGATCAGCCGCGGTGCGTGACACCACGACTTCAACCACCGGACCGGAGCCGGCCGGCGTTGCGGTTTTCAGCTGCGCGGCATCAAGGTTCGCGATATGGGTCTGGGCTTCTTCCGCCGGCACGGAATCGGCGCGGTAGCCAAGTCCCTTGAGGATCTCCTCGATATCGTCCTGGGTCGCACCCAGGATCGACAGCATTCCAGTGGTGGTGATGAACCGTCGGCCGTCATAGGCTGCTTCCGGGCGCGCGCCCGGCACGCCGGGCTTCCACTGCAGAGCCGGGCGGATCAGATCGGCCAGGCGCTCCAGGATATCGACGCGCACGGCGCGCTTGCCCAGGAACCGGAACCCGGCGAGACGATAGAATTCCCGATCAATTTCCGGATCCGTCGCCACCGAAGTGCGGCCAGCCGCCAGCAGCGGCGTGACGTCGCCATAGCCGGCCTTGCCGAAGCCGTCATTGGCGAGCGCCCACAACAGCGTGACCAGCTCGGCCGGAGCAGGCTTCAGCAGTGCAGGCATGAAAATGTGATAGGCGCCGAAGCGGATGCCGTATTTGCGCAAGGATGCGCGCGCCGACTGGTCGAGATCCTTGATCATCTCGGCGACGTCGCGGCGGAACAGAATGCCGAGGTTCTCGGCCAGCCGGAAGGCCAGTCCACGCGCCAGGCCGTCAAGGTCCTCGGCGCGGGTCAGGTCGTCAAGCGGCTTGAGCACGGTGGCGATGTGATGATTGACGAACCGGTCGATGCGCGCCACGACGAAATCGCGCGCCGTGCCGGTGAGTTGCTCGTCGGCCAGCAGGATCGACCGCGGCTTGAGCACATGGTCGCCCGCCGCCAGCCGCGCCACCGGATCGCCGAGCCAGCGCACGGTGCCGTCGGCGCCGATCGCGAAGTCGGAATTGCCCGACGCGTGCAGCCGCGCCGCCCGCGCTTCGAACTCCAGCGCCAGCGCTTTCTGCGCAGCGGCGATCACCGCCTTGGCGTCGGGCCCGTCCGCCGACGAATCGGCGACAAACCGGAATCCGGCCAATTGTCCAATATGGTGACCTTCAACGAAGACATCACCGTTCACACTGATTTCAGCTTCGAGCATCGCGTTCTCTCTCAGGCGCCTCATGAGCACAGATGTCCTGCGGTCAACAAAGCGTTTCGTCAACCTTTCATGCAGCGCATCGGACAATCGGTCCTCAATTTCGCGCGTCTTTTCCTGCCAGTGTGTCGGATCGGCAAGCCATTCCGCTCTATTGGAGATATATGTCCATGTCCGGATTTGCGAAATCCGCGCCGACAGGGTGTCGATTTCGCCGTCCGTGGAATCGGTCCGGCGCACCTGGTCGGCCAGAAAATCCTCATTCACGGCGCCGGTTCGGATCAGATCCCGGTAGATCGTCGCAATCAGGTCCGCATGCTGCGCCGGCGCAATCCGCCGGTAATCGGGCAGCGAACAGACATCCCATAGCATGGCGACATTCTTTGGCGTGCTCGCCAGGTCGCGGACCTCGAAATCATTGACCAGATGCTCGAGCGCACGCTGATCGACCGCAGGCAGCGCCCGGGTCAGGCCTTGGACTGCCGGGATCTGTTCGAGACTCGCCTGCAGCGCCTTGAGGTTGGAAAAATCCAGCTGCTTGGACCGCCACTGCAGGATCTTGACCGGCTCGAAGACATGGCTTTCAAGCCGCTGCACCAGATCGTCGGGCAGCGGCTGCACCTGCCCGGTGACCCCGAAGGTGCCGTCGCGCAAGTGGCGGCCGGCGCGGCCGGCGATCTGGCCGAATTCCGACGCCGTCAGCTGCCGGTAGGAATAGCCGTCGAATTTCCGGTCCTGGGCGAAGGCGACATGGTCGACATCGAGATTGAGCCCCATGCCGATGGCGTCGGTTGCCACAAGATAATCGACGTCGCCGTTCTGGTAGAGCTCGACCTGGGCGTTGCGGGTGCGCGGGCTAAGCGCGCCGAGCACCACCGCGGCGCCGCCGCGCTGACGCCGGACCAGTTCGGCGATCGCGTAGACCTCTTCCGCCGAGAACGCCACGATGGCGGATCGCCGCGGCAACCGGGTGATTTTCTTGGAGCCTGCATAATGCAGCTCGGACAGCCGCGGCCGTTCGATGATGGTGATGCCGGGCAGCAGCTGTTCGAGAATTCCGCGCACGGTGGCGGAGCCGAGAAGCAGCGTCTCCTCCCGCCCGCGCAACGACAGGATCCGGTCGGTGAACACATGCCCGCGCTCCAGATCGCCCGCGATCTGAACCTCGTCGATGGCGACGAAGGCGGCATTGGTTTCCTGCGGCATCGCCTCGACGGTGCAGACCGAGTAGCGTGCGCCGGGCGGGGTGATCTTTTCCTCGCCGGTGACAAGCGACACATTTTTAGCGCCGACCTTGTCGACCATCCGGCCATAGACCTCGCGCGCCAGCAGTCTCAGCGGCAGCCCGATGACGCCCGACGAATGCGCCGCCATGCGCTCGATCGCATAGTGGGTCTTGCCGGTGTTGGTCGGACCAAGCACGGCTGTTACGCCGCGTCCGGACAGGATCAGTGGTTTTTGCGGATGGCTGGGGGAAGCGGGCATCAGTGTCCGTAACATGCTCAAGACGGCTGTTACCTAACACATCGGCGCGGCCGGAACAGGGCAAATATCGACCATGCGCAAAAGCCGCGAATTAACCGTTGGAACAGTGACGGAACGAATCGGCGACGAATCAATGACTCGCTCTGATTCCCTGTTTGTTCACCGCAACATCTGGCAGTTCGCACCCTCTCCGCCACCACATGCTGAATCAGCCAAGCGCCGCCTGGGCTCCATCGGGCTCTTGCCGTTAACCTTTGCCAGGATCCGGGTCCGGCTTGCCGGACGCCCACGCTCAAGTCTCCGGAAATTTCATGATTTGTTAAGGATTCCAAACACTTCCTTAATGCACTGGAGCGCAACTTCACGACCGGAATTAACCTTTGGAACAGTGGCGGAACGAACCGGCGACGAATCACCGACCTGGCTTTGTTGGCTGTTTGTTCTCCACAACATCTGGTTTTGCGATCAGGTCCTGGCACTATTCTTGACGCCGGCCGTCAGCGCCACGCCCTCCTGCGCCCACCTGAATTAACCTTTGCCGCAGCGTTTCATCCCCGGATTGGGCGACGCACCATGCCTGCCGGCAGCCACGGCCAGAGATTTGCCGCTTCATGATCTGTTAGGAATTCCAAACACTTGATGAATCGATTTCAGCGTTTTTGGCCGATCCGGTTAACCTCTGGAACGCCCACGGAACGAATCGGCGACGAATCAGCCTTGGATCTGGTTTCGCGCTTTGTTCCCTACAAGATGTTGTGTTTCGGCCAGTCTTGGGACCTATTCAAGCCCCGGAAAACATTTCGTTTTCCGGGTTGACAGCCGGTTCTGTTAACTTTTGCGCGCCGTCGCGGAGGACGATGGCTTGAGCGAAGGATAACGCCGGCACGACCGCCGCAACGCTCCACTCAGGACGACCCCAACACCGCGCGAAGCGAGGCTTCGATCTGGCCGCCACACCACTCATCGCCATAGTCCTCATCGCTCCGCTTTCGCAGCTCGGCCTGCGCGGGTAGCGCCGCGATCCGATCAGACAGGCTGGCAATTGCGGGCGCATGCCGGTCCAGCATTGGCCGCAGCGGCGCGAACTTCGCCGTCATAGTGCTCCACAATATTGCGGTGACGATGTCAGCCAGGCCGGGCACTTGCGTCCCGAGCATGAAGCCTGAGCGAGCCGTCAAGCCATGGCGTCGTCCGGTCTCCTCGAAGATCTCCATCCAGCGCCGTAGCCTGGGCTGGAACTCCTTCCAGGCCGTGTCGTTCCAGGCTTGTGCTCCATTGTAGCGCGTCATTTCGTACAGCACGTCATTGGCGTCGGCGACGATCTTGTGGCTCATCGCCTTGAGTACCGGATCGTCCGGCAACAGCCCATGCTTCTCGCCGAGATAAGCCAGGATCGCGGGCATCTGGGACAGATGGGCTTCGTTGCCGTGGTCTGTCAGCACGGGCGGTCCCATGTGCGGGACCACCTGTGCGCCGGGGCCCGCCGCTCGCTGGGATGCCACCTCGTCAGGCCCCGCCTCGTGCCAGGACGCGCCGACATGCGCAAGAACCGCCCTGACAAACTGCCCGCGAAATGGAAGCGGCCAGTAGTAGAGTGTGTAATCCGCCATGATCCGCACTCCGCGAAGGTGAAATTGCTGCCTCTTGCGCAAACGCCCGGCGGTTACCCGTCGGGCGCAGATGTCGTCACGTGCCGGCGCCAATCAGCTGAAATACTGTCCGCCATTGGCCGAGATCGTCGATCCGGTGATGAAACCGGCGTCATCCGCAGCCAGGAACACCACGCAGCGGGCGATTTCCTCGGGCTCGCCCAGACGGCCGACCGGGATCTGCGGGATGATGCGCTCGTTGAGCACCTTCTCGTCGATGGCACGCACCATGTCGGTGCCGATATAGCCCGGGCAGATGGCGTTGACGGTGATGCCGGCGCGCGCGCCCTCCTGCGCCAGAGCGCGGGTAAAGCCGATATCGCCGGCCTTGGCGGCGGAATAGTTCACCTGCCCCGCCTGGCCTTTCTGGCCGTTGATCGAGGAGATGTTGATGACGCGACCGAACTTGCGCTCGCGCATGCCGCTCCACACCGGATTGGTCATGTTGAACAGCCCCGTGAGATTGGTGTTGATCACCTCGCCCCACATCTGCGGCGTCATCTTGTGGAACATCCCGTCGCGGGTGATGCCGGCATTGTTGACCAGAACCGCAACCGGGCCGAGATCGGTTTCGACCTCCTTGATTCCCGCGACGCAGGCATCGTAGTCGGCGACCGACCACTTGTAGGTCTTGATACCGGTTTCGAGGGTAAATTTCGCCGCCGCCTCGTCATTGCCGGCATAATTGGCGGCCACCGTATAGCCCGCCGCCTTCAAAGCGATCGAAATCGCAGCCCCTATGCCCCGCGACCCTCCCGTCACGATTGCTACCTTGCTCATGCCAATCCTCCCAGATTGTTCCCGTTATGGCTTTTTCTGCGCCGGGATCCGCTGGACACCCGGCGCCTGTTCTTCGCGCGTTCAGCGTTCGACGCAGAGCGCCACGCCCATGCCGCCGCCGATGCAGAGCGTGGCGAGACCCTTCTTGGCGTCGCGGCGGACCATCTCGAACAGC
This sequence comes from Hoeflea sp., assembly GCF_014359905.1. Lineage (GTDB taxonomy): Bacteria > Pseudomonadota > Alphaproteobacteria > Rhizobiales > Rhizobiaceae > Hoeflea. The sequence goes on from NZ_JACIYP010000070.1 coordinate 21,096, forward strand.
AGCGTGTTGAGGATGCGCGCGCCCGAGGCGCCGACCGGGTGGCCGATGGCGATGGCGCCGCCGTTGACATTGACGATCGCCGGATCCCAGCCCATGTCCTTGTTGACCGCGCAGGCCTGCGCCGCAAACGCCTCGTTGGCTTCGACCAGATCGAGATCGGCAACGTGCCAGCCGGCCTTCTGCAGGGCCTTGCGCGATGCCGGGATCGGGCCGGTGCCCATGATCTGCGGGTCGACGCCGGCGGTGGCCCAGGAGACGATCCGGGCCATAGGCGTGATGCCGCGCTTTGAGGCTTCTTCTTCGCTCATCAGCACGGTGACGGCGGCGCCGTCATTGATGCCCGATGCATTGGCGGCCGTCACAGTGCCTTCCTTGTCGAAGGCCGGACGCAGCTTGGAGATGCCCTCGATGGTCACGCCATGCTTGATGTATTCGTCTTCCTCGACCACCGTGTCGCCCTTGCGGCCCTTGATGGTGACGGCGGCGATCTCGTCCTTGAACTTGCCGGCCTTCTGCGCGGCTTCGGCCTTGTTCTGCGAGTTGACGGCAAACCGGTCCTGCTCGTCGCGCGACAATTGCCACTGCTTGGCGACGTTCTCGGCGGTGTTGCCCATGAGGTAATTGTAGAAGGCGTCGGTGAGCGCGTCATGCATCATGGTATCGACCATGTTGGCGGCGCCCATCTTCACGCCATTGCGCAGGTGCATGGCATGCGGCGCCATCGACATCGATTCCTGCCCGCCTGCGACAATGATTTTGGCGTCGCCGCTGGCGATCTGCTGCATGCCGAGCGCGACTGCGCGCAGGCCCGAGCCGCAGAGCTGGTTGAGCCCCCAGGCCGTGGCCTCCTGCGGAATGCCCGCGGCCATGGCCGCCTGCCGCGCCGGGTTCTGGCCCTGGCCTGCCGAGAGGATCTGGCCGAGAATGACTTCATCGACGTCTTGCGGTGCAACACCGGCGCGCTCGAGCGCGGCCTTGATGGCGATCGCGCCCAGATCATGGGCAGCGACGGAGGACAGAGCGCCGTTGAAAGACCCGACCGGAGTGCGGGCGGCGCTGGCGATAACGATGGAGCTCATGGTGGTTTTCCCTGTCATGTGATGAAGCGATTTTGATCGGAACGTGCCGGAGCTTGATGTCCCTGTCAAACGCCTGAAAGACGAATTTCGGATGCAATCGGTTTAGTAAGGACTATAGTCTGATCGTTTTCAGCCACTTTCACCGCATTGCACAAAGGATTTGTCATTGTAAGGCATTTTCGCCTACAGTCGAGCCATCGACGTGAAGTTCAGGTCTGGGGAGACCTTTGAGGAGAGTGTACATGGCGAAGAACAGCGGCCCGGTTACGATCAAGAAATATGCCAACCGCCGTCTCTACAACACCGGAACCAGCACCTATGTGACGCTTGATGATCTGGCGGTCATGGTCAAGAAGGGCGAAGACTTTACCGTGCTTGACGCCAAGAGCGGCGACGACATCACCCACTCGGTGCTTACCCAGATCATCTTCGAACAGGAATCGAAAACCGGCAACACGCTGCTGCCGGTGTCCTTCCTCAGGCAGCTGATCTCCATCTACGGTGACCAGATGCAGATGGTGGTGCCGAGCTATCTCGAGCACTCGATGTCGGCGCTCACCGAACAGCAGGAACAGGTCCGCGCCCAGATCACCAAGGCCTTCGGCGACAATCCGGTCGCTCGCAACATCCAGCTTCCGATCCAGCTCGTCGAGGACCAGGTCCGCCGCAACACCGAAATGTTCCAGAAGGCGATGCAGATGTTCTCGCCCTTCGCGCTGGCGCATTCGGCGATTCCCGAAGACGAAAAGAAAAAATCCGATTCCTCCAGGGACATCGATGAGCTCAAGCAACAGCTCAAGTCGCTTCAGGACAAGATCAACTCCATCGACAGCTGATTGAGATATCCGCGATCAATCGCCGCCAGGCGGTGTCTGCGCCGTTCGAACGGCGCGGTCCGTATCGGTCGATCCTCTTGATATAGCCTCCTTCATCTTCGCCTTCATGCTGGGCACGCCGTTTCCCCGGACACCCTTCCATGATGGAAGGCCAACGGCAGATCCCGGTATTTCCTTCTTGGCGAAACGCTTTCACCCGGCGAAACCGGGCAAAACAGTGGCGCAACGGCGCTTCGGCGCTTTATAAGGACCGGACCAGTTCCGGCATCGTTTTGAAAGGCTTCCCACCATGACCGACCTCACGCTCGCCAAATCGCTCAAGATCATCACTGCGGCGCTTGCCAAGGGCAAGGAGCTGGGCCTCAAGCCGCTCGCCGTGGTGGTTCTCGACGCCGGCGGCCATGTCAAAGCCGTCCAGCGCCAGGATGGTGCGTCGATGATGCGGTTTGAAATCGCCAGCGGCAAGGCTTACGGCGCGCTGGCGCTGGGCGTAGGATCGCGCTGGCTCAATGCCCAGGCCGAAACCCGCCCGCATTTTCTCGAAGGCCTGTCCGCTGTGTCGGGCGGGAAGATTGTGGCGATCCCCGGCGGCGTGCTGATCCGCGACCGCAAGGGAAGCATCATCGGTGCCGTCGGGATCACTGGCGACACATCCGACAATGACGAGATTGCCGCCATAGCAGGCATCGAGGCGGCCGGGTTCACCCCCGACGGCGGCTGATGTGTCGTAAGACGCGCCGGATTACAGACCGATCGACACGTCGCGGCTCGCCGAGCGGATCGAGACGGCAAAGCCGGCGATCACATCGATGAAGGCAATCACCATCAGGATGAAGAACACCTGGGTGGCCGCATCCCGCACCAGCAGGAATTCGACCAGGAAGGCAATGAACACGAGCATCGACAGCATGTGATCGATCACTGACATGGGGCCGGTCCGCGTCGCCTTCAGCACTTCGATGAACAACAGAACCAACGCCACAACGATCAGCAGATCACCCAGGCTCATGGTCCATACGGCGCCCGACATCATCGACAGCGAGATGATGGTCGATCCGAGTCCGGCCACGCCCTCGCCAAGCAGCCCCACCATGATCAGGTTGTAGGCAATCAGCGGGACGATCATCAATGGTATGGCGGCAAGCATGGCGGATATCCCCGGACTTGAGAAAGCTCCGCTCCTGACGCTGAACTGCGCCCGGTGCGGAGCGGAGGCGACAATGCGAAATCAATCCGCCAAGCGCAACCCCGTTGATCCGTTTCGAGATCCGGATTGCCCGGGCGCCCTCGCCTCAGCCATAGACCACGAGAAGATCCTTGGCGTCGATCTGGTCGCCGGTCTTGACCAGCACCTCGGCCAGGGTTCCATCGCGTTCGGCATGGATCGCGGTTTCCATCTTCATCGCTTCGATGGAGACCAGCACGTCGCCCGCCTTGACGTCCTGGCCCTGGGCAACCGCGACTGTCGAAATCACGCCCGGCATCGGCGCTGCGACATGGGCCTCGTTGCCGGGTTCGGCCTTGCGCCGCGCGGCCGAGCCCGATGCGCCATGGGCCCGGTCGGGCACCTTGACGCGGCGCGGCTGGCCGTTGAGTTCGAAGAACACCGTGACCATGCCCTTGTCGTCGGGCTCGCCCTGGGCGAGGTTCTGCACTACCAGGGTCTTGCCCTTCTCGATCTCGATGAACAGCTCGCCGCCGACCGGAATGCCGTAGAAATAGGCGGGCGTCGGCAGCATGCTGACGGGACCATAGGTTTCCGTCGCCAGCGCGAAATCGGTGAACACCTTCGGATACATAAGGTAGGAGGCGAACTCGTTCTCGCTCACCTTGCGCTCGAGCTTGGCCTCTATCTCGGCGCGCTCGGCCTCAAGATCCGCGTCGGGCAGCAGCGAGCCGGGGCGGGCGGTGTAGGCGTCCTCGCCCTTGAGCACCTTTTTCTGCAGCGCCGCAGGCCAACCCGACGGCGGCTGACCGAGATCGCCGCGCATCATCGAAACGACCGAGTCAGGGAACGAGACGTCCTTGTCCAGGTTTTCCACGTCTGCCACGCTCAGATCCTGGCTGACCATCATCAGAGCCATGTCGCCGACAACCTTGGATGATGGCGTCACCTTGACGATGTCGCCAAACATGCGGTTGGCGTCGGCATAGGCCTGCGCCACTTCATGCCAGCGGGTTTCCAGTCCCAGCGAGCGGGCCTGTTCCTTGAGGTTGGTGAACTGCCCGCCGGGCATCTCGTGCAGGTAGACCTCCGACGCAGGTCCCTTGAGGTCGCTTTCGAAGGCGGCGTACTGGTTGCGCACCGCTTCCCAATAGAACGAGATCCGGCGGATCCATTCGGGATCCAGCCCGGGATCGCGCTCGTGGCCCTTGAGCGCTTCCACGATCGAGCCCAGGCAGGGCTGCGACGTGTTGCCCGACAGCGAGTCCATCGCCGCATCGATCGCATCCACGCCGCTGTCGACAGCGGCAAGCACGGTCGCGGCCGAAATGCCCGACGTGTCGTGGGTGTGGAAATGGATCGGCAGATCGGTGGCCTGCCTGAGCGCCGCAAACAGTCGCCGCGCCGCCGCCGGCTTCAAGAGCCCGGCCATGTCCTTGACGGCAATGATATGCGCGCCGGCCTTTTCCAGCTCAGCGGCCAGCGCCGTATAATATTTGAGGTCGTATTTCGGCCGGGCGGAATTGAGGATGTCTCCGGTGTAGCAGATGGTGGCTTCGCAGAGCTTGTTCTCCTCGCGCACCGCGTCCATCGACACCCGCATGTTCTCGACCCAGTTGAGGCAATCGAACACCCGGAACAGGTCAATGCCGCCATGCGCCGCCTGGCGGACGAAATGCCTGACCACATTGTCGGGATAATTCTTGTAGCCGACGCCATTGGCGCCGCGCAGCAGCATCTGCAGCAGCAGGTTGGGCGCGCCCTGGCGCACCAGCTCGAGCCGCTCCCACGGATCCTCGGTCAGAAACCGCATCGACACGTCGAAGGTTGCCCCACCCCAGCATTCCAGCGACAGCAGATCCGGCAACGCCTTGGCATAGGTGCCTGCGATGGCCGCAATATCATGGGTGCGCATCCGGGTGGCGAGCAGCGACTGGTGACCGTCGCGCATGGTCGTGTCGGTGATCAGCACGCGTTTTTGCGCCCGCATCCAGCCGGCAAATCCCTCCGGCCCAAGTTCATCGAGCAATTGCCGCGTTCCAGGTCGAACGTCGCCTTCGACGAAGGGAACCCGCGGGGCTGCCGCATCCTCCGCAGGCAGCGGCCGTCCCTTGGTTTCGGGATGGCCATTGACCGTCACATCGGCCAGGTAGGTGAGCAGCTTGGTGGCGCGGTCCTGGCGCTTGACCTGCTCGAACAGCTCCGGCGTGGTGTCGATGAACCGCGTCGTATAGGTGTTGTTGACAAATTCCGGGTGGCCGATGATCGCTTCCAGGAAGGTCAGGTTCGTGGCCACGCCGCGGATCCGGAATTCGCGCAACGCCCGGTCCATCCGGCGGATCGTCTCCTCCGGCGTCGGCGCCCAGGCGGTCACCTTCTCGAGCAGCGGATCGTAGAACCGGGTGATCACGGCGCCGGAATAGGCGGTGCCGCCGTCAAGCCGGATCCCAAAACCGGTGGCGCCGCGATAGGCGGTGATGCGGCCGTAATCGGGGATGAAGTTCTGCTCCGGATCCTCGGTGGTGATGCGGCACTGCAGGGCGTGGCCGTTGAGGTGAATATCGGCCTGCGCCGGCACGCCCGATTCCGGCGTTCCGATTTCCTTGCCTTCAAGGATGTGGATCTGCGCCTTGACGATGTCGATGCCGGTCACTTCCTCGGTCACCGTGTGTTCGACCTGGATGCGCGGATTGACCTCGATGAAGTAGAACGCGCCGGTGTCGATATCCATCAGGTATTCGACGGTGCCTGCGCCGACATAGCTGGTGGCATTGGCGATTTTAAGCGAATAGGCCGCCAGTTCCTGGCGCTGGGCTTCCGTGAGATAAGGCGCCGGCGCCCGCTCCACGACTTTCTGGTTGCGGCGCTGCACCGAACAGTCGCGCTCGAACAGGTGCACGGCATTGCCGTGGGTGTCGCCGAGGATCTGGCTTTCGACATGGCGTGCCCGTTCCACCAGCTTTTCGAGATAGACCTCGTCCTTGCCGAAGGCGGCCATGGCTTCGCGCTTGGCCTCGATGACTTCGCGCGCCAGGTCCTTGGGGTCGCGGATCGCGCGCATGCCACGGCCGCCGCCGCCCCAGGAGGCCTTGAGCATGACCGGATAGCCGATCTCCTCGGCCATGCGGGCGACTTCGTCCATGTCGTCGGGCAGCGGCTCGGTGGCGGGCACCACCGGCACGCCGATCTCGATGGCGAGGTTGCGCGCCGCCACCTTGTTGCCCAGGCGCCGCATGGTGTCGGGCCTTGGCCCGATGAAGATGATGCCGTGTTCGGCGCAGGCGTCGGCGAATTCCGGGCTCTCCGACAACAGCCCGTAGCCGGGATGGATGGCGTCGGCGCCCGAGAGTTTGGCGACCCGGATCACTTCGTCGATCGACAGGTAGCTTTCGATGGGTCCCAGGTCGCGCGCCAGGTGCGGCCCGCGCCCGACCTGGTAGGATTCGTCCGCCTTGAACCGGTGCAGGGCGAGCTTGTCTTCCTCCGCCCAGATGGCGACAGTCTTCATCCCCAGTTCGTTGGCCGCGCGGAACACGCGAATGGCAATTTCTGACCGGTTGGCGACAAGAATTTTGGAAATCGTCACAGACAGGCTCCCGGGTTTGGGCGAAGGGATCAGGGTCTGAACAAACCCCGGTCCCAACCATTAACGCCTGTTTTGCTGCAGTGCAAATTGAGCCGGGTTGCTCCCGATTAAAACCTTTGCCGGATCGGGCTCCCCGCCCGAACCGCGCGGCCTGGGCCGGCTGCGATCAGGAGATCAGGCCAAGCCTGAAAGCAATCGCCACCACATGGTGACGGTTCTTGGCCTGCAATTTCTCCTGTATGCCGTTCATGTACCAATCGACCGTATGCGCCGACAGGCCGAGCGTGGCGCCCATTTCGTTGGATGTCATCCCGTAGCCAAGATATTCAAGCGTCTCCATCTCGCGGCGGGTCATTTGGACAGAGACCGGACGGGCAATCCTCTCATAAGCGGCAGGGTCAAGAGCATGGAGAATATCCCAGAACGCCTTCTTGGCCAGCGCATCCATCATCGACATTTCGGACGGTGTCAGCTCCACCGCCCTGCCTGCCACGGAGAGAACGCCGACAAGCCCGCGCCTTCCATGGACCGGAAAGACATATCCATCTTCCAGGCCATACCGCCGCGCGTCCACCATCACCCGCTCCATGCGCTTGTGATGCGGATCCTCTTCAAATGCGAGCATCGATTCACCCCAGCGATAGCCACGCTGGCTATGCCCGAGATACCTGATGATCGGGTCGACGGCGGCGTATTTCCGCTTCACATAGAGTTCGGGCCATCCCTTCGGCCATTGTCCCGCCAGCATGATGTCGCGGGCATCACTTTCCGGACCCGGCTGCCGGACGAGCGTGAAATAGTCAAACCCAAGGGAGCCGATAACCTCGGATAGCTCGGCGCGAATGGCGTCAGCGCTGTCACCTACGTTTCTCTCGACATCCAGAAACTGCAGAACGGCGTTCATGTTCATAGTTTCCCCTTTTGCGTTTAAAAGTATATTATAATAGGCAACAATATCCGCCAGTAAAACCGGCCCCTCCTTGTCATTGTAACGCTAAATCTTGCAGTTGCAAAAACTTTCTCCGCAATCCCCGGCATGAGGCCGGACCCAGATTGTCGCAGTCCGAAAGGCCAAAAAGCCGGTGCGCTTCCGTGCGCACCGGCTTTCACGACTAGTGTGACCAGAGATGATTGCGGACTGCACTCCTCGATGGAGCTGGTTTCAGATACAGGCTTCGAACTGCGC
>NZ_JACIYP010000071.1 GCF_014359905.1 Hoeflea sp.
CTCGATCCGCGGACGGGATCGAGCCGCCGGTCCGCTCGACCGGGCCGGCGCGGCGTATACCGCGAGGCTGTGTGCAATTCTGGTTCCGTCGCGTCCCGTTCTTGACAGCCCGGCCCCTCCGGCCTTCCTATGCGTCGAACTCGGGACCGGGCAGGCGCATGAAATATTCGGCATTTTCCATTTTCAGGCAGGGGTTGTCGGGCAACAAGGGCTGGCAGCCCGCGTGGCGGGAGCCGGAGCCCAAGGCCGCGTATGACGTGATCATTGTCGGCGGCGGCGGCCACGGGCTGGCGGCGGCCTATTATCTGGCCAAGAACCACGGCATCACCAATGTGGCGGTGCTGGAGAAGGGCTATCTCGGCTCGGGCAATGTCGGGCGCAACACCACGATCGTGCGGGCCAACTATCTGCTCGAAGGCAACGAGCCGTTCTATTCGCATTCGCTCAAGCTCTGGGAAGGGCTCGAGCAGGAGCTCAATTTCAACGCGATGATGTCGCAGCGCGGCGTGATCAATCTCTACCACTCCGACGGGCAGCGCGACGCCTATGCGCGGCGCGGCAACGCGATGCGGCTCGCGGGCGAGGACGCGGAGCTGCTCAGCCGCGACGACGTGCGGGACCTCGTGCCGTTCCTCGATTTCGACAATGCGCGGTTTCCCGTGCATGGCGGGCTGATGCAGCGGCGCGGCGGCACCGCGCGCCATGACGGCGTGGCCTGGGGCTATGCGCGGGCGGCCGACAGTCGCGGCGTCGACCTGATCCAGAACTGCGAGGTGACCGGCATCCGCCGCGAGGGCGGCCGCGTGACGGGCGTCGAGACCTCGCGCGGCTTCATCGGCTGCAAGAAGCTGGGTCTGGCGGCGGCGGGCAATTCGGGCCGGGTGGCGAAAATGGCCGGCATGCGGCTGCCGGTCGAAAGCCAGGTGCTGCAGGCCTTCGTGTCGGAGGGGATCAAGCCCTTCATCGACCAGGTGGTGACCTTTGGCGCGGCGCTGTTCTACATGTCGCAGTCCGACAAGGGCGGGCTGGTGTTCGGCGGCAGCCTCGACATGTACAATTCCTACGCCCAGCGCGGCAACCTGCAGACGGTGGAAAGCGTGATGGAGGCCGCCTGCGCGATGGTGCCGGCGGTCAGCCGCGTCAAGGTGCTGCGGTCCTGGGGCGGGGTGATGGACATGTCGATGGATGGCTCGCCGATCATCGACCGGACGCCGGTCGACGACCTCTATCTCAATTGCGGCTGGTGCTATGGCGGCTTCAAGGCGACGCCGGCCTCGGGCTGGTGCTTTGCGCATCTCCTGGCGACCGGGGAGACACATGAACTCGCCAAGGCCTTCCGGCTGGATCGCTTTTCGCGCGGGCTGCAGATCGATGAAACCGGGCACGGCGCCCAGGCAAACCTGCATTAGAGGAGAGGCGAGATGGCCAGTCTGATCACCTGTCCCCATTGCGGGGTACGGCCCAAGGAAGAATTCACCATTCGCGGCGATGCCTCGCCTGTGCGGCCCGCGCCCGGCGCGGCCTTCGAGGCCTGGGACGTCTATGTGCACCTGCGCGACAATGTGCGCGGCGTCATGCATGAGCTCTGGCAGCACACGGGCGGCTGCCGGCGCTGGCTTGTGGTGGAGCGGGATACGTTCACCCATGAGGTTCACGCGGTGATGGATGCGGCGGAATTCGCCCGGGCACGGGCGGGGAAGCCGACCAGGGCGGCGACGGCGGGCAAGACTTCGGCGGCCAGGAAGGGTCCGGTGGCGAAAGTTGAAAAACCCGCCAAGGGGAGGGGCGAGGCATGAGCTTTTCCCGGTTCTCCGATGGCGGACTGATCGATCGCGGCACACGTCTGCGGTTCAGCTTCGACGGGCGGTCGTTCGAAGGGTTCAATGGCGACACGCTGGCCTCGGCGCTGCTGGCGAGCGGCGTGAGCCTGATGGGGCGCTCGTTCAAGTATCACCGGCCGCGCGGGCTGTTGAGCGGCGGGGCGTCGGAGCCCAATGCGCTGGTGACCGTCGGTGACGGAGCCACGCGTGAGCCCAATCTGCGCGCCTCGATGGTGGCGCTGCGCGAGGGCCTTATGGCGGAAAGCCAGAACCGCTGGCCGTCGCTCGGCTTCGACGTCGGCGCGGTCAACCAGGCGCTGTCGCCGTTTCTGGGCGCAGGCTTCTACTACAAGACCTTCATGTGGCCGGCGGGGCTGTGGGAAACGCTCTACGAGCCGCTGATCCGCAAGGCCGCCGGTCTCGGCCGGGCGAGCCATGCGCCCGATCCGCAGGACTACGAGAAGCGCTGGGCCCATTGCGACGTGCTGGTGATCGGGTCGGGACCCGCCGGGCTGATGGCGGCGCTCGCGGCTTCGCGGGCCCGGGCACGGGTGGTGCTCTGCGACGAAAATGCCGGCTTTGGCGGGCGGTTGCTTAAGGACCGGGTCGAGATTGCCGAGGATGACGGGCCGGGCTATGCGGCGTCGGTGATCGCGGAACTGGCGGAGAACCCGAATGTGCGGCTTCTTTCTGACACAACCGTGTTCGGGGCCTATGACAGCGGCGTCTTCGGCGCGGTGGAGCGGCGCGATGGTGCCTCATCGGGCCCGGCGCAGCGGGTCTGGCGGATTGCCGCCAAACGCGCGGTGCTGGCGGCAGGCGCGGAAGAACGGCCGCTGGTATTCGGCGGCAATGACCGGCCCGGCGTGATGACGGCGTCCGCGATGCGCGGGCTCGCAAACGCCCAGGCGATCCGGCCGGGCGATCATGTGGCGGTGTTCTCGACCGGGCCCTCGGGCCACGAGACGGCGCGGGACCTCCTCGATCGTGGGCTCGCGGTGACGCTTGTCGACGCGCGGGCCGATGTGCCCGCGGCGGAACTGGCGGCGTCGGACGGCGCGCGGGTGCTTGCGGGCCATGTTGTGGCGGACGCCATCGGCGGCAAGGCGGTTTCGGGCATCGAGGCGCTCGATCGGGCGACAGGAAAGCGCGAGCAGTTCAAGGTGGACGGGCTGGCGATGGCCGGCGGCTGGAACCCGGTGGTGCATCTTGCCTGCCACCGCGGCGACCGGCCGGTGTGGAATGCCGAGAGCCAAATGTTCCTGCCGCCCGCGCCGCGCGACGGTCTGGCGGCTGCCGGCAGTGCGGCGGGGATCCTCGACCTCGCCGGGTGCCTTCTGAGCGGTGCCGAAGCCGGCGCGCAGGCGGCGACGGAACTCGGCTTCAAGCCGAAGAAGCTTGATGTACCGGCCGTGCGCGAGGCCTGCGGCGGGTCAAGCGGGTTCATGACGCTGTGGCATGTCGCGGAAGCGCGCGGCAAGGCCTTTGTCGATTTTCAGAACGACGTCACGGTCAAGGATCTCGGGCTTGCGGTGCGCGAGGGCTATGGCCATGTCGAGCTCGCGAAACGCTACACCACCACCGGCATGGCGACCGACCAGGGCAAGCTCTCCAATGTCACCGCCATCGGCATCCTCGCCGAGAACCGGGGCGTGACGCCGGACCAGGTGGGGACGACGACATTCCGGCCGTTCTACACGCCGGTCAGCATCGGGGCGCTGGCGGGCGAGCACCGGGGCGCGCATTACCGGCCGGTGCGGCGCTCGGCCCTCCATCGCTGGGCGGAGAAGCACGGCGCGGTGTTCATCGAGGCGGGCGCCTGGATGCGGGCCTCGCATTTCCCCCGTGACGGCGAGCCCTCATGGAAGGAGACCTGCGACCGCGAGACGCTGGCCGTGCGCGCCAGTGTCGGCATTTCCGACGCCTCGACGCTCGGCAAGATCGATCTCATCGGCAAGGATGCGGCCCGCTTTCTCGACCTGATCTACACCTCAAAGATGTCGACGCTGGCCATCGGCAAGGCGCGCTACGGGCTGATGCTGCGCGAGGACGGGCTGCTGATGGACGACGGCACGGTGAGCCGGCTGGGGGATCAGCATTATCTCATCACCACCACCACGGCGGCTGCCGGCGAAGCGATGGCGCATATGGAATTTTGTGCGCAGGCGCTGTGGCCGGAACTCGACGTGCGGCTCACCTCCGTCACCGACCAGTGGGCGCAGATCACGGTGGCCGGTCCCGCGTCGCGCGACGTCCTGGCGCGGATCGTCGACGCGGATCTCGGCGAGGGGGCCATGCCGTTCATGGCTGCGCGCGCGGTGCGGCTCCACTCCGGGCTTTCGGCCCGGCTGTTCCGCATCTCGTTCTCGGGCGAGCTCGCCTTCGAGCTCGCCGTGCCGGCGCGCCAGGGCGAGGCGGTGGCAGACGCGATCCTCGCCGCGGGTCAGCCGTTCGGCATCACCCCCTACGGGCTCGAGGCCTTGAACGTGCTCCGCATCGAGAAGGGCTTCATCACCCATGCCGAGATCGACGGGCGCACCACGCCGGGCGATCTGGGGTTGGCCAAGATGGTGAGCAGCAAGAAGGAGGATTTCATCGGCAGGGTCATGCTCGGCCGCGAAGGCCTGCAGCGCGACGACCGCGAGCAGCTGGTGGGGCTCAGGCCGGTCAATCCGGCGCAACGGATTCTCGCCGGCGGGCATCTCATCGAGCCGGACGCAGCCCCGACCATGGCCAATGACCAGGGCCATGTGACCTCGGCCTGCTGGTCGCCGCATCTCAAGTCCACCATCGCGCTCGCCATGCTCAGGCGCGGCCGCGACCGCCATGGCGAGATCCTGACGGTGTGGGATCCGCTGCGCGGCGTCGAGACGCGGGCGATCGTCGGCGATCCGGTGATGTTGAGCGGCGGTGACGCCGGCAAGGCGCGGCCCGCGCGGGACTATCCGCCGTTGACGCCGCCAGCGCCCCGCGCCGCGGACTGGCTCGATAGCCTCACGGTCGACGCGGACGGCAGGGTCCGGCTCGCGCTGCTGCCCGAAGCGCCGGTGTGCCTGGTCTCGGGGCCGGCCGCAAAGGATGCGGCGGTGCGCAAGACGGCCAAGGCCGGCGACGGCGTGTCCCGCCCGGTGCAGCCCGGCCAGGCGCTGGCGGTCGGACAGGCGGGCGAGAGCATGAATGATCTTCAGCAGCGGCTCGGAGCTGCGGCTGACCTGAGCCTGTGCGAACTCACCGATGCCCGGGTGCGGTTCTCGCTCGCGGGTCCTGAGGCGGGCGAAATCATCGCCACCCAGTCCGGGATCGATCTCGATGGCGCGTTCTCCAAGCCCGGCGCCAGCGCGCCGACGCTGTTCTGTCACGTGCCGGTGCAACTGACGCGGATCGGACAGGACGCATTCGAGATCCTGGTGTTTTCCACCTATGCGCGGGATCTCGCACAAAGCCTGGCGCGGTCGATCCGGCTGATGGGCTGAGACGCCGGTTTGGGCCCGTCGTTATCGCCAGACCGCTCAGCGCTTTGCGCAGCATGCATCCCTCGCCGCCGGTGTTCGCCGCGCCGGAATTTCGGTGAGCCATCCTTCCGGTTGTGGTAGGATGCCAACCAGACCTCCCGTGCGGGCAGTCCGTGCGGCCTGTCGGATCAACACGCTCTGTAACTTTAGTCACAGGCCGTGTCTTGATTTTGTTGCATTGCACAATTATATCCGACTCAGGAGAATTCGGGGGGGAAATGACCTTTGGAGGTCGACCATGCTCTCTCGGTTTCTGTTCAAACCGCGCCAACCACAGTTAGTCATCGGCACCGATGTGATGCTCAGATATCTGGGCCCGTCGGACGCGAAGGATTTCTGCGCCCATCTTCATGAGCTGCATTACGAGGATTTCCGGCACCGGTTCAACGGCCTGGTCTCCGATCCGTGGCTCGACAAATACATCGCCCGCTCGCTCAACGAGGCCATCGTGATCGGCGCCTATATCGGCGATCACCTGGTGGCGGTGGCCGAATTGCACACCGGCGGACAGATCCCCGAGCACGATGCCGAATCGGCCTTCTCGGTGGCGTCCGACTGGCGCCGCAAGGGGCTCGGGACCATCCTCCTGAAGGCGCTGCTGCGCGCCGCTTCCGAGAATGACATCTCCACCATCATCGTCGAGACCGGGACGCAGAACCATGCGATGAAGGCGCTTGCGCGCAAGTTCGGCGCCCGGATGCAGTTCGCGGCCGACCAGTCGGTGGGCCGGATCAACGTCGCCGACGGGCTCAGGCTGGCGGCCCGCGACCGGGAACACCGGAGTTTTCCCGCCGTGCCGCTACCCAAGCCAGAGATGGCGGCGCTGGCGGCGCCGGTGAGTTGAGACACTGAATCAACTGGCTTGGACCGTGAGTCCGGAAATTTGCCCAAGCCACTGTAATATATGCAAAAAGGATGGTCCGGATGATGCGCATGAGCGACAGGACAGAGAGCTTTCCCGCCCGATCCGGGCTTGTCGCCCGGCTGGCCGGATGCGTCTTGAGCAGCGGCTCCGGGCCCCGGCGGGCCTGCGCCTGCGGCATGCTGCGCGGCGGCGGCTGCCAGCGCACACACTTTGCCGGCGGTTTCGGCAAGCCGCTCGAAGTGTTTGGCGTGGACCGGATCGTGTTCGAGACGCTCGACAGCCAGGACCCGCACGGCATCCGCCGCTGAGCCGGGTGAGGCGAAAGCAGCGCGGCGCCAGGGCGGCGCGACGCGCACGAGCGCGTGGCTGTCCCTGTAAACTCTCCATCAATTTGTGACGTCACGCCGGCCCGCCCAACAGCGGGGCAGGGCGCGCATGCCCGCGATCGTAACCGGAGGATTGAGTGCGCGACACGGCGTCGCGGCTCGAGGCGGGGCTGGCGTCAGCCTGTCGGGGAGGCGGATGATTGCGATGCCGCTGGTCCTGGCTCTTGCCGGGAAGCGACGACAGGCCCGCCGGGATTGCGCCCCGCTGATCGGCGGGCTGCAGGGTCCGGGCGAATGCGCATCCGGTCATGTCCGGCGGGACGCTGGCCGGGTCCGGTTTTCTCCAGTACCGGGTGATTGTGCAGTGCATCAAATATTGCAATGCAGCATGCGATTCGGCTGAGCCCGGGGACGCCGATGGGATGGCGGAGGGCGATGGACCCGCGGCGCTTGCAGCCGATCGCGCATGCGCCGAAACCGGTCGCTCCGTCCGCACGGGGTTGAAATTAGCGTTGGGTCCGTCGAGGGTAGGGATGTATAGTTCATCCTGGCGGGCCATCCGTCGCAACCTGGAGGAAGACCATGACCGACAAGAAATCCACCGACGATCTGGTTTCCATGTTCATGAATTTCGGCAAGGACATGAACCTGCCGCAGCCCGATCTCGACGTGATCGTGGCGCGCCACAAGAAGAATCTGCAGGCGCTCGACGAGGCGGCGAAGAAGGCAGGCTCCGGCGCCACCTCGATCCTGACGCGGCAGCGCGAGATGGTGCAGGAAGCGCTCAGCGAAATCTCCGCCATGGCCGGCAATCTCAAATCCGGCGGCGATCCGAAGACGATGATGATGAGCCAGGCGGAGTTCGCCAAGCGCTCCTTCGAGATGGCGATCAAGAACACCTCGGAGATCGCCGGCATGGCGCAGAAATCGGGCACCGAAACCTTCAAGGTGCTGCAGCAGAACATGCAGGAGACGCTCGAGGACCTGCGCAAGGCGATGACCGGCCAGAAGAAATAGGCCCGTCTGCGTACCCGGCAGACCCCAACACCCATACAGGATGAAGCATGCGCATTGTTACCGGAGACGATATTCGGTCGGTCTGTTCCTGGCCGTTTGCCGTGGAGGCGCTGCGCGCCGGCCACTTGATGAAGCCGGCGGAACTCCGGGACAGCTTGGTCGAGAATGCCGGCCGCAAGATGCTGGTGCGCACCGCCTGGATCGCGGGCCTCGCCTCGGGCGTGAAAGCGGTGACGATCTATCCGGACAACCCGGGCGCCACGCCGCCGCGGCCCTCGGTGCAGGGCCAGGTGCTGCTGTTTGACGAGGCGGCAGGCCATGTGGTGGCCGTGCTCGAGGGCGTCGATCTCACCGCCTGGAAGACGGCGGGCGATTCCGCGCTCGGCTCGTCCTGCCTGTCGCGCCCGGATATCCGGACCATGCTGATGGTGGGTGCGGGCTCGATGGCGCGGCCGCTGATTGACGCGCACCGCGCGGTGCGCCCGTCGCTCGACCATGTGATGATCTGGAACCGCTCGCGGCCGCGTGCCGAGGAACTGGCGGCGGCGCTTGAAGCCTGCGGCGTGACGGCCGAGGTGGTCGCCGACCTCGACGCGGCCGTTTCCCGCGCCGATCTCATCTCGTCGGCCACCATGTCGACCGAGCCGCTGATCAGGGGTGAGGCGCTCAAGCCCGGGACCCATGTCGACCTGGTCGGCGCCTACACGCCCGCCATGCGCGAGGCCGACGACGCCACGCTCAGGCGCGGCCGCCTGTTCGTCGACAGTTTCGCCACCACGGTGGGCCATATCGGCGAGGTGATGATTCCGATGGCGTCGGGCGCGATCACGCGCGCCGATATTCAGGGCGATCTGCACGACCTGGTGCAGGGGCGCGCGGGGCGCAAGTCGGCCGAGGAGATCACGGTGTTCAAGAACGGCGGCGGCGCACATCTCGATGTGATGATGGCGCATGCGGTGTATCTGGCGCTCGAGGGGCGGTGAGGCCGAAGCACGAGCCTGGCCGGGCTTCCGGTCGATCCTGACCGCAGAGTCTGTGGCGGTCTGCCGTGCATGGCGCGGCGGCGGCGAAAAACCGGCGCCGGACGGCACGTTTGTGCAGGGCCTGAAGCATCCCGTTAACCATTCTCGGTCATAGTTCGCTAAGGAAATCTTAGCGCGTGCCCGAAATGACGATGTTCAGATACTACGCGGCCAAGAAGGCAACGGGGCAGGCCCCTGCTGCTGCAAAGGCGATCCATACGAACTTTCTCAGAACCGGCCGGATCGTCCGCGAGGCGGAGGACTGGGTCGAGGAGGATCGCCGCTTCCTGACCTATGACGAGGTGGCGCAGCGAACCGGCATCCGGCTTGAAAGCGCCGGCAGGAAGACGCATCAGCGGCTCAACACCATCCACAAGCAGATCCGGTTTCCCAGGATCATCTTCCACAAGACCCTGGCGCAGGCGCCGCACCTTGGCTATGTCCATGTGACGGCGTCGAAAACCGACTTTGCCGAGTACAAGGACGTCACCTGGGGATTCTACATCGCCAATTTTTCGGCCGAGATCACCGCTGACGAGCAGGTCTTCCACCGCATCAGTCCCGGCTATGCCCGGATGTATTTCGCGGTGGCGATGAAGGGCGCGGAAGATGGCCAGACGCGCCGTCCGGTGATCGACCGCGAGATCCGCGGAAACGGCGTGCTGTTTCGAACCGCCGACCCCGTGACGGCGCTCAGGAACGTGCTGATGCTGGGGGCGAGGAATGCCGAGCTGCGCAAGATTGCCGCGGCGATCGGGTGAGGGGGCGGCCGCCGGCGGAGCGGTGCGCACAAGCGGAAGGCGGCGGACGGGGGCTAGCCCCCGTGCATGGCGTCTGCACATTCACGCCAGGCACATATCACCAAAAGAACTTTGGACTGCGCCCATGGCGCGTGTTCGGACAGGTCATGGCAAGTTTCAGAGCCATTGACGGGCATCAATGGCAACCTCCTCGGAATGGCTGATGATTTAGCGCTCGCTCAATTGAGCGAAGTTCTAAATCGGGAGATATGAGTATGAACGGCAATATCATGACGATCACCGCACTGTTCGCCATGGCGCTCCAGCCGATGGCGGCAGAAGCAGCCTCTGCATCCGGGTTTCCGGATGGAACTCCGCCGGCGGCGATGGCTGTTGCACCCGCTGAAATGAGGGAGCATTCCTTTATCGTTCTGGCGCAGAACCAGAACCAGAACCAGAATGAAAACCAGAGCGGCAACGCGAATCAGAATGAGAACCAGAACCAGAACCAGAATCAAAATCAGAATCAGAACCAGAATCAAAATCAGGGTGGGACCAGCTCCGATGGCTCTCCGGCAGCGCTTTCGAGCGCCACCAGCGAGGCCCTGAAGAAGCCGAGCCACGCCTGTTTCTACGAGGCGCCGTCCTTCAAGGGCGCGCGATTCTGCGTTGAGCCCGGACAACAGCGCACGACACTTTCGGCGGGGTGGAATGACAGGATCTCGTCCATCGAGATCGTCGGCAAGGTTCGGGTCACGGTTTGCACGAATACCGGCCTATCGGGCACCTGCGAGGTTTACGGGGCCAGTGTGGAGGCTCTGCCCGCAGCGATGGACAATTCGGTTTCATCCTGGAAAGCGCAATAGCGGTCCGAAGGCGGGGCCTGTCTGCAGGCAACGCGGGAAGAGTCGGGTGGTTCACCCGGCTTTTTCGTGCCCGAAATGTGATGTACCCCTCTTCGTCCGCAGTTCCGCCCGTCCCTGTGCTCAATATGAGACACTGCGGCGTTAAAGCGCGACCGTGGCCGCCCGGTCTGGTTGACCCGGATCGCTGGAATTTCTAAACAGGATACCAACTACGTTTTTTTCCGGAGATTCTTATGCGCAGAACCCTATTATCATCCATAGCTTCGCTGGTTCTTCTCGCGTCCGGTGGCATGGCCGCCCACGCTCAGGAGGGATGGTATCTCGGCGGAGCACTGGGGGGTGTCTGGCAAGGCGATGAGCCCGGTTTCTGGCAGTCGCCCGGTCCAGGTGATCCGCGCATTACGTATGATGTGAATGCCGATGCGACGTTTGCCGGATTTATCTCCGTGGGCAAGACGCTGACGGATGGCGTCCGCGCCGATTTTTCGCTCGGCATCTATGGTGATCAGGACATACAGGCCAACTGGGTGAGCCCTTTGCCGAGCACGGCAGGCGGCAAGCCAAACGATCATGCCAACATAGCGACATCCGTGTCTGCGATAAGCGGGATGTTCAATATCAGCGTCGAACCGCTGGCCTTGACCGGCAACGCCAGCAGGATCCAGCCTTTCGTGACCGCCGGGATTGGCTTTGCGAACGTCAAGATGGACAGTTGGACCCGGACAAACCTGGCGACAATCAATCCGCCCGCTCGTCCGGTGCGCTCGTTTGAGGGCGATGACAGCACCAACTTTGCCTGGAGCATCGGTGGTGGCGTGTCGATTGACCTAAAAGAGACGATGAACCGTCCGGCCTATCTTGACCTTGCCTACCGCTATTCCGATTTCGGCAATGTGTCGGGCGGCATGACGCCGCTTCCGGGCAATGGAGCAAGCCAGCCTATCGAGCCGTTCAACTTCGACGTGACCCAGCATGTGGTGACGGTCGGTCTTCGCTTTCCAATAAACTGAAGCCCCGTACCCTTCTTGAGCTCCATGCAACTCCCGGCCCGCAGCCGGGAGTTTTTTTGTGCGCGCAGGCGACGGGAAATCGTGAGTTCCGGCAAGGCGAGGTGGGCGAGCCAGGGCGGATCAAGTGGCGGGCACACGGGCCGTCACCTGCGTCGCCGCGGCGGAGAGCTGGCCGGCGGTGATACATAGGGATTTTATTATATTATTATTGACGAAGATCAATGCGGAAAAATTTCGGAGCGAAGATGCTGGACACAAGGCAGCAGCGAGAGCGCTGGTGCCCTTAACGGCAGACGAAGGAATGAGGATTAGATCATGCGTCACGGACAATCAGCCAGAAAGCTTCTCATCGCAGGGGTATCGGTTCTGGCTTTCACGGCAATCGCAGTTCCGCATTTCGGGGATTCCCCGGTGTTTTCAAGCTCAGCCTATGCACAGGGAACCGACGGCCACGGGGGTGGAGAGGGAAAGGGAGCCGGCGGAAGCGGCGGCGGGCATGACGGCGGCAGCGGCAGTGAGGGCGGCAAGGGTGCGGGGAAGGGCGGCGCAGGCAGCGGGAAGGGGCAGGGCGGACCCAGCGCCGATTCCGAAGGCAAGGGTCCCAAAGCCGGAGAGGCTGGCAGCAACAAGGGCGGCAAGCCCGCATGGGCGCAGGAAGGAATTCCGGAGGTCGAACTGGGACGCCTGAACGTGGCGCGCAGCCCGGACAAGGTGCTTGCACGCTCGCTTGCAGAAGTCATTTCCAATTTCGACCCGGCGACGATGGCGTCGCTCTACGAGATGACCGCAACCGAGTTTGCCGCGGCGGTCCTGGCGAATTGGGATACAATCTCCATCATCGATTCTCCGCTGGAAAACCTCGCCTTGCTCGATCAGCTCTGGAGCACCGGCACAACGGGGCTCCCGACTGTCGATCCTGCCTCCGTCAATGATCTGGCGGGAATCTTGATCGGTGTGGCCTCCGACAAGAACGTCGCGGTCACCGACGATACGGTCGAAGCGCTGGCGACCATATTCGGCGTGTCGCTCTCGGATTCGACCATCAGCACGGTGGCTGACAAGGCCGAGGACGTCCGCGAGGCCATCTCGGCTGCCCACGGCTAGACCTCGACTCTAAACGGGGTGACGCCCGAACCCGGCCGGGAATGGCCGGGTTCGTGCCGTCCGGAACCGGAAGGGGGTGGTCGGCTCTCGGCGGACATCGGCAGGTGTCCCTGGGCCGAATCCCCTCCCGCGGGGCCCGGACCGGGCCGTGCACGCGAGGCAGCAAAACGGACCCATGAGGCCTTGCATCTGCGGGCGCCGCCCGCGCAGGACAGGTTCGGGCTGCTGTTGCAGGTCCGTGGCGGAACATTCCAGCGTCACAATGGTTGTCCCGGTGAATTCACAGGAGAGATTGACCATGGCAGACAAGAAAACCGTTCCACACACCACCACCGATGCCGGCATAAGGGTGCAGAGCGACGAGCATTCGCTGACCATCGGGCCGGACGGGCCGATTGTTCTCAACGATCATTATCTTCTCGAGCAGATGGCGAATTTCAACCGGGAGCGGATCCCGGAGCGGCAGCCGCATGCCAAGGGCGGCGGCGCCTTCGGCCGGTTCGAGACCACGCAGGACGTGTCGCGCTACACCAAGGCGAAGATCTTCCAGCCGGGCGCATCCTGCGAGGTGGTAACGCGCTTCTCGACGGTCGCGGGCGAACGCGGCAGTCCCGACACCTGGCGCGACCCGCGCGGCTTCTCGGTCAAGATGTACACCGAGGACGGCAATTTCGACATGGTCGGCAACAACACGCCGATCTTCTTCATTCGCGATCCGATGAAGTTCCAGCATTTCATCCGCAGCCAGAAGCGGCGCGCCGACAATGACTTGCGCGACCACGATATGCAGTGGGACTTCTGGACGCTGTCGCCCGAGAGCGCGCACCAGGTGGCCTATCTGATGGGCGACCGCGGCATTCCGAAGACCTGGCGCGAGATGAACGGCTATTCCAGCCACACCTACTCGCTGGTCAATGAAGAGGGCGAGCGGTTCTGGGTCAAGTTCCATTTCCACACCGATCAGGGCGACGGCAACGCCTATCTGAGCCAGGACGAGGCCGACAAGCTCGCCGGCAGCGACGGCGATTTCCACCGGCGCGACCTGTTCAACGCGATCCGCGACGGGGATCATCCAAGCTGGACGCTGAAATGGCAGGTCATGCCCTACGAGGACGCCAAGACCTACCATATCAATCCGTTCGACCTGACCAAGGTCTGGCCGCATGCGGATTACCCGCTGATGGAGGTCGGCAAGCTGACGCTCGACCGCAACCCGACCGATTTCCACACCCAGATCGAGCAGGCCGCATTCGAGCCCAACAACATGGTGCCGGGCGTCGGCCTGTCGCCGGACAAGATGCTGCTGGCGCGCGGGTTCTCCTATGCGGATGCGCACCGGGCGCGGCTCGGCGTCAACTACAAGCAGATCCCGGTCAATTCCGCCAAGAGCCCGGTTCACAGCTATTCCAAGGATGGGGCGGGACGCACCGAGACGGTCTCGGATCCGGTCTATGCGCCCAATTCCTATGGCGGGCCCGCGGCCCAGCCGGACACGCGCGAAGCCGGGTTGTGGCATGCCGACGGCGACATGGTTCGCCAGGCCTACACCCTGCGCAAGGATGATGATGACTGGAGCCAGGCCGGCAAGCTGGTGCGCGAGGTGATGGATGATGCGGCGCGCAAGCGGCTGGTCATGAATGTCGTCGGCCACCTATGCGACGGGGTGAGCGAGAAGGTGCTTCAGCGGGCCTTCGAGTACTGGCGCAACATCGACGGCGAGACCGGCGACCGGATCGAGGCGGGCGTGCGCGACAAGTTGGGCGGCGCGTCCAAGGCACCGGGCCTCGCCTCGGCCGAAAGCATCGGCGGCGCCTGACGGCGCCGGCGGCGCATCGAGGCCGTCGGCGGTCAGGCTGCCGCGGCATCGGCTGTGCTGACCTCGCGGGGTGCGCGGCAAAGTCTCTTGATGGAGGGGACAGTTTACTTTTTTCGGGCGTTGCCCGAAAAAAGTAGACTGTCCCCGAACTGCTACTGCGCGTCGAAATCCAGAACCAGCTTCTGCGTCGTCGGCCGGGACTGGCAGGCGAGGGTGAAGCCGGAGGCGATTTCCCAGGGCTCGAGCGAGAAGTTCTCGTCCATGGTGGCCGCACCCTCGACGATCCTGCAGCGGCAGGTGCAGCACATGCCGCCGGCGCAGGACCAGGGGATGTCGAGGCCCTGGCGCATGGCGGCGGTGAGCACGGTGTCTGCGGTTGCGTCGACCGTGATCAGGCGGCGGGCGCCGTCGAGGATGATCTCGACCGAGGAGCCGGCGGGCTTTGCACCGGGGAGCGGGGCTGCGAGGGGGCCGGCGCCGTTGGCGCGGGGCCTGGGCGAGGAATCCGGCGCCGGGGTGAAGAGTTCGAATTTCAACCGGTCCTCGGGCACGCCGAGCGCAGCAAGCGCGGTCGAGGCCGCGCGGATCATCGGCTCGGGACCGCAGATGTAGATGGCGTCGGCGCGGGCGGGGTCGATCAGGCCGTGCGCGGCGAGGGTTTCGAGCTTGTCCGCGTCGAGGCGGCCGTTCATGATCTCGACGTCCTGGATCTCCTCGTCCATCACATGCGAGAGCGTGAAGCGGGTGGTGTAGCGGTCCTTGAGATCGTTGAGCGCGTCACGGAACATGACGCTCGACGAATTGCGGTTGGCATAGAGCAGCGTGACGGTGGACGTGGGCTCGCCC
Organism: Hoeflea sp.; assembly: GCF_014359905.1. Classification (GTDB taxonomy): domain Bacteria; phylum Pseudomonadota; class Alphaproteobacteria; order Rhizobiales; family Rhizobiaceae; genus Hoeflea. Next base: position 14,945 of record NZ_JACIYP010000071.1, read on the forward strand.
GACAGCACCGAGGCGGCGATCGACAGGCACGGCGTGATGCCGGAGCCGGCGGCGAGCAGCAAATAATCATGCGCGCCGCCGATCTCGGCGGTGAAGCGGCCCTGCGGCGGCATCACCTTTATGCGGTCGCCGGGCTTCAATGTCTGGGCGAAGCTTGAAAAGCGGCCGTCGGCGATGCGCTTGACGCCCACCGTGCGGCGGCCGGCCTCGCCAAGGGGCGAACAGATCGAATAGGAGCGGCGCATGTCCTCTCCGCCCACTTCGGCGCGCAGCGTCAGGTACTGGCCCGGCGTGAAGGCGAAGGTCTCGCTCAACTCCTCGGGAATGGCGAAGGTGATCGCCACCGCATCCGGCGTCTCGCTGCGGACGGCGGCGATTTCCAGCTCGTGAAAGCGCGGTACGGCCATGGCGGGGCTCCTCAGATGCACTTGAAATAGTCGAACGGCTCTGCGCAGGCGTCGCAGCGGTAATGCGCCTTGCAGGCGGTGGAGCCGAATTCGGAGATCTTCGTGGTGCGGGCCGAACCGCAGCGCGGGCAGGCGATCGTGTCTTCCGCGAAAAATGCGCGTCGGCCGCCCGAGGCACCCACCGGCGGGGCGATGCCGTAGGCGCGGAGTTTCTCGCGGCCCTCGGCGGTGATCCAGTCGGTGGTCCAGGCGGGCGTGATCACGCGCTCGACGCGGGCCGTGACGCCGGCGTCGAGCAGCGCCGCCTCGACCGCCATCTCGATGGCGATCACCGCCGGGCAGCCGGAATAGGTGGGGGTGAGCCGGACGACGATGGCGCCGGTCCCGTCACGGGCGACGCCGCGCAGGATGCCGAGATCGGCGACGGTGACGCAGGGGACTTCCGGATCGGGGACATTGCTCGCGGCCTCGAGCGCGCGGGCGAGCTCGATATCCACGATCTGGACGGTCGCGTCAGCGGGCCCGGTCCGGCATGGGGCGGACAGCTCGTTCACCTGGCCGCTCACCAGCTCTGGCCCGGATAGGCGCGCTGCATGAACTGCAACTCGGCCAGCAGATGGCCCATCTCCTCGCCATGCAGGCCCTCGCGGCCGCCGGTCTGCGGCACGCGGACCTCGGGCAACGTGAGGTCGGCCGCAGAAAACACCGTGGCGACGGTCTGCTCCCAGGCGGCGCGCACGGTCTCGGGATCGGGCAGCAGGCCTGCCGCGATGGCCTGGGCCCGCGCGGGCGAGACCAGGAACATCTCGCCGGTATAGCGGTGCAGCTCGTCGATGGCGGCCTGCATGCGGGCGGCACTTTCTTCCGTTCCGTCGCCCAGCCGGATCACCCATTCGCCGGAATGGCGCAGGTGATAGGCCATTTCCTTCTCGGCCTTGGCGGCGATGCCGCGCAGGGTCTCGTCGCTGGAGGTAGCGGCAATCTCGTGCCAGTAGGGCTCCATGAAGGCCGAAAAATAGAGCTGGCGGGCCATGGTGACGGCGAAATCGCCGTTCGGACGCGCGACCAGCAGGCAGTTGCAGTAGTCGCGCTCGCGGCGCAGGAAGGCGAGATCGTCTTCGCCCCGGCCCTTGCCCTCGAGCGCGCCGGCGTGGGCATAGAGCGCGCGGGCCTGGCCGAGAAGATCGAGCCCCATATTGGCGAGCGCCAGGTCTTCCTCGAGCGTGGGCGCATGGCCGCACCATTCCGACAGGCGGTGGCCGAGGATGAGGCCGTCGTCTGCCAGTTCGATTATGGCACGGAAGCCCGCGCCCGCGTCGAGCGATGCCGCGCCCATCACATGTGCCCCACGTCGTCGGGAATGTCGTAGAAGGTGGGGTGACGGTAGATCTTGTCGTCGGCGGGCTCGAACATCGGCTCGGCGAAGGAGGGATCGGAGGCCGAAATGTCGGCGGAGCGCACCACCCAGATGGAATTGCCCTCGCCGCGGCGGGTATAGACGTCGCGCGCCGCCTGCAGCGCCATGTCTGAATCGGCGGCGTGCAGCGAGCCGACATGGCGGTGGTGCAGGCCGTTGCGCGGGCGGATGAAGACTTCCCAGAGGGGCGTCAGGGCTTCGGTGGTCATTCTGCGGCCTCCTGGGCAATGGGTTGGCGGTTGGGGCGTTTGGCGGCGTGGGCCAGCGCCGCCGCGCGCACCCAGGCGCCGGCATCGTGGGCGGCGTTGCGGTCGCGGATGCGGTCGCGGTTCATGCGGCCATCGCCCCTGACCACCGCCTTGAATTCGGCCCAGTCGATGTCGCTGTGCTCGTAGAGCCCGGTCTCCTCGTTCCACTTCAGGTTCGGATCGGGCACGGTGAGGCCGATGAATTCCGCCTGGGGCACGGTGGCGGTGATGAATTTCTGCCTGAGCTCGTCATTGGAGAATCGCTTGATCTTCCAGGCCATCGACTGGTCGCTGTGGGTGCTCTCGCTGTCATGCGGCCCGAACATCATCAGCGACGGCCACCACCAGCGATTCAGCGCATCCTGGGCCAGTTCCTTCTGCTCGTCGGAGCCGCGGGCGAGCGCCATCATGATCTCGTAGCCCTGGCGCTGGTGGAAGCTCTCTTCCTTGCAGACGCGGATCATGGCCCGCGCATAGGGGCCGTAGGAGCAGCGGCAGAGCGGGATCTGGTTCATGATGGCGGCACCATCGACCAGCCAGCCGATGGCGCCGATATCGGCCCAGGTCAGGGTCGGATAGTTGAAGATGGAGGAATACTTGGCCTTGCCGTTGAGCAGCTCCTCGGTCATCTGCTCGCGGGAGACGCCGAGCGTTTCCGCGGCGGAATAGAGATAGAGGCCGTGGCCGCCCTCGTCCTGAACCTTGGCGAGAAGGGCGATCTTGCGCCTGAGCGTCGGCGCGCGGGTGATCCAGTTGCCCTCGGGCAGCATGCCGACGATTTCCGAGTGCGCGTGCTGGCCGATCTGGCGCACCAGCGTGCGGCGGTAGCCCTCGGGCATCGGGTCGTTGGGCTCGATCTTCTCCTCGCGGTCGATCCGCGCCTGGAAGAGGGCGAGAAATTCCTCCGATTCGGTCGTGCTCGAATCCGCGCCGATCAGGCCCTGACTGTACATATTGGCTCCTCCACTCTGAAGACCATTATGTGTTACAAGATTGAAGGATGTCAAGGATTATGCGTAACACATAGAGCGGAGGCCGGCGGGACGGTCAGCCGCCGAAGCGTGCGCCGAGCCGCGCGTCGGGCGGCGGCAGCGGACCCGAGGGCGTGGCGGCGTGGGCATCGAGCCAGGCTTCGGACGCCGGCAGCAGCCGGGCGTAGATGGCGGCGATCAGCGCGCGGGCGGCGGGCTCCGGGTCGCCGGGCGGGAGCAGGTCGGCGGGGATGGCAAGCAGCTTCAGCGCCAGCCGCCGCCACTCATGGATCATCAGGCATCTGAGCGCCATGGCCTCCTCGGGCGTTGGCGCGGCGCCAGAGTCGAGCGCTGTATGCAGCGGCCGGTAGGCGGCGCTGAGCTCCGCGATCTCGGCCGATTGCCTTGCATCCGCCATCTGACGGAGCATGGCGGCGCCGGGGACGAGCGAGGGCTGACGGTCAAGCGTCACGCCAGGCGGGCGAAGCTGGGCGGGCAGGTCCGAGACGCCGAGAAAGCACAATGCCAGCTGCGGAGAGAGCAGCAGCGCGCCGATTTCCTGAAGCGCATGCATGGATGCGTCTGAGAACGCGGCGTCGGCGATGATCAGGGATCGGGGCGCGCCGGAGGGCAACAGCGAGGAGACGGCGTAGATGCGGCGTTCGGCGATGAGCACCGTTTCGCCGACGTCGCCGGAGAGCTGGTAGAAACTGTTGCGCCCCTCGCGCGAACGCTCGATCCAGCCGTCGGCGGCGAGCCGCGAGATCGCGGTGCGGACCGCGCCGTGGCCGATGCCGAGCCGCGCCATCATCGCCTGCACGGCGCCGGCCGAAACCACCCCGCCGCGCGGGCCGATGGCGTCGCCGAGGAAACTGACGATCAGCGACCAGGCCGACAGGCGCCCGCCCGCCTGCAAGGCTGTCAGGCGGGACTGGATGGCGGCGGAGATCGGATCGGCGTCGGGCATGGACGAGGCAATAGCCGGTTTGGCGGGGAGCGGGAAGAGGGGGGCGGCCATGCCCGCCGGCGTGGCCGGGGAAACCCGCGACGCCGACAGGTCGGCCGCGCGCTTACCTGGAAGGTAATCGACAGCCAGGCGCGGCGCGGGGAGGGTGGCCTGTGCGAGCCGCGGGCGGCGCGCAGGCGGAAAGGAGAACGCCATGCAATGTTACGCCATTGGCCTGTTGCGCAGCGTGCGGATGGGTCCGGACATCGTCGCCTATCTTGAAGCCATCGATGCGACGCTTGCGCCCTTCGAGGGGCGTTTCCTCATCCATGGCGGGGAAAGGCACATGCTGGAAGGCACATTCGACGCCGATGTCATCGTCATCGCGTTTCCGAACCGGGCGAGCGCAGAAGCCTGGTACGGTTCGCCCGCCTATCGGCAGATTCTCGGATTGCGAACGGCGAACGCGGAGGGAGCGGTTTTCCTGATCGAGGGCGTGGACGCCGAGCACAAGGCCACCGACATCCTGTCGAGATGACGGGGGAGGCGGGTGGGACGAGGCGGTCAGCCGAGACGCCGGCGTGCCGGAGGGTTTCGCGGCATGGGTCGAATCGCTCGACCCGCTGGGACAAGTCTTTCTTTCGGCCGTTTCCATTCATGAGCTTGAAAAGGGCGTCCGGCGTCTCGAAGCCAGGGGCGCCAGGCAAAAAGCACGGGCGCTGGACAGCTGGCTCCGGCCGCTGGTGGCGCGCCATGCGGGCTTCATCCTGCCGGTGGATGCGGAGGTGGCACGTGTATCGGGCGACTTGGAGGCGAGAGCGATCGCTGCGGGTTTCAATTCCGGCGCGTCGGACGCCATGATCGCAGGCACCGCGCAGCATCACGGGCTGATCCTTCTGACCCGCAACGTCAAGCATTTCGAGCCGTTCGGAATTTCGGTGTCGGTGGTGGAGGGGCTGGATTTGTGAGGGGCTGGCGATGGCGCCCTTGTTCTATCCTGATTGTCCCCCGACACTGTCGCAAAAGGTTCACCGAGCCGCGCTAAGCGGTGCGGATGATGACAGATGACAGTTCTTTTTCGCGTCCTGCGCCTGCGATCGACTGCGCGGGGCTGACCCGCCGGTTCGACACGGCGACGGCGCTCGACCGGGTCGACGTGACGCTCGCGGGCGGGCAGTTTTCCGTGTTGCTCGGGCCTTCGGGCTGCGGAAAGTCGACGCTTTTGCGGCTGATCGCCGGGCTCGACTGGCCGACGGAAGGCGGTATCCGGATCGGCGGGCGGGATGTGTCGGGTCTGCCGCCGGTGGATCGCGAGCTGTCGATGGTGTTCCAGTCCTATGCGCTGTTTCCGCATCTCGACGTGGCGAGCAACATCCTGTTCGGCCTGTCGGTGCGGCGCGTGGGCAAGGCGGAGCAGGCGTCGCGGCTCGACAAGGTGGCGCGGATGATGGGGCTCGAGACCCTGCTTGCGCGCAAGCCCAATGAATTGTCGGGCGGCCAGCAGCAGCGCGTGGCGCTGGCGCGCGCGGTGATTTCCGAACGGCCGATCTGCCTGATGGACGAGCCCCTGTCCAATCTCGACGCCAAGCTGCGCGCCGAGATGCGGGTGGAGTTGCGCGAAATCCAGCAGCGGCTGGGGCTGACCGTGGTCTATGTCACCCACGACCAGGTCGAGGCCATGACCATGGCCGACAGGATCGTGGTGATGAATGCGGGCCGCGTCGAACAGGTGGGCACGCCGCGCGAGATCTATGCGACGCCGGCCTCGGCCTTCGTGGCGCGCTTCATCGGCACGCCGCCGATGAACCTTGTGCCGCTTGCGGATCTCTCGGCTGCGGGTGCGTTGCCGGGGCTTGAACCCGGCGTTTTGACACGGCTTGGTTCCGATGGTCTTGCCGGCCTGCGCCCGGAGGACATGACGCGTTCAGCGACGGGTCTGCCGGTCCGCTTCGTCTCGGAGGAATATCTGGGCGCCGACCGCCTGGTGACGGTGCGCGCCGGGGCGTCGACGCTGATCCTGCGGCTGCCGGCCGCGGCCGAGCCCTTGCCCGAAAGTTTCCATCTCACCTGGCCGGCCGGCGCGCTGCATCTGTTCGATGCAGTTACCGGCCGCCAGCTTGCCGGTCTTACCCCCGAACCCGCCGCGGGCGAGGGGTCTCTTGTCGCAACCTCCTGAAAGGACATGACATGACTTTGCGTTCAGCCCTGTTTGCCTCGATCGCGCTGGCGGCCTTTGCCGTCCCGGCGCAGGCGATCGACCTTGAATTCTATTTCCCCGTCGCCGTCGGCGGCAAGCCGGCCGAAACCGTGCAGACCCTGACCGACGCCTATATGGCCGCCAATCCGGACGTGAAGATCAACGCGATCTACACCGGCTCCTATGCCGACACGACCACCAAGGCGATCACCGCGGCGCGCGGCGGCAACCCGCCGCAGCTGGTGATCTCGCTGTCGACCGACATGTACAAGTTCATCGACGAGGACCTGGTCGAATCCTTCGACCGCTTCCTGACCGACGCCGAGAAGGCCGAGTGGATCGGCGGCTTCTATCCCGCCTTCATGCTCAACAGCCAGTATGAGGGCGCGACCTGGGGCATCCCGTTCCAGCGTTCGACCCCGGTTCTGTACTGGAACAAGGCTGCTTTCGAGGAAGCCGGCCTTGACCCGGAAAAGGGCCCGGCGAACTGGGCCGAGATGGTCGAGATGGGCAAGACGCTGACCAAGAAGGACGCCAACGGCAATGTCACCCAGTGGGGCGTGCACATCCCGTCCTCCGGCTTCCCGTCCTGGCTCTGGTCCGGCATCGTCGCCGGCAATGGCGGCAAGCTGCAGAACGACAGCGGCACCGAAGTCTATTTCAATTCGCCCGAGGCCGTGGCCGCGCTCGAAGCGCTCGTTGCGCTGTCGGAAACCGACGGCGTGCAGGCGCCCGGCATTCTGGACTGGGGCGCCACGCCGAAAGCCTTCTTCGAAGGCCAGGCCGCGATGATCTGGACCACCACCGGCAACCTGACCAATGTGCGCGCCAATGCGCCGTTCGCCTTCGGCGTCGGCATGCTGCCCGGTCTCAAGCAGCCCGGCGCACCCACCGGCGGCGGCAATTTCTACCTGATGAAGGGATCGTCGGACGAGGAACTCAAGGCCGCGGTCGACTTCGTCAAGTGGGCGACCGCACCCGAACAGGCCGCCGACTGGACCATCGCAACCGGCTATGTCGCGCCGCGCCCCGATGTCTGGGAAACCGAGAAAATGAAGGCCTACACCGCCGACTTCCCGCAGGCGCTGGTGGCGCGCGACCAGCTTGATTACGCGGTGGCGGAACTGTCGACCTTCGAGGGACCGCGGGTCACGCAGCTTCTGAACTCGGCGCTCGAATCGGCGATCACGCTGCAGAAGTCGCCGAAGGAGGCGCTCGACGCCGCCCAGGCCGAAGCCGACGCAATCCTCGCCGCCTACCGCTAGGCAGTCGCGACGCATTCCAGGGCCGGGGACACCCCCGGCCCTCTCTCCTTTCGAAGGACCGATCCCATGCCCCGCCGTCACTGGGTCCACGCCTGGCTGCTTCTGCTGCCCGCGTTCGTGTTCCTGATCGCCTTCACCCATTATCCGGCAGTGCAGACGCTGATCGACAGTTTCTGGTCGACGCCGAAGGGCAGGCGGCCCGCGGTGTTTGTCGGGGCCGAGAACTACACCCGCATGATGGCCGATCCGATCTTCGCCAAGGCGATGTGGAATTCGGCGGTCTATGCGGCGCTGACGATTCCGACCTCGATCCTGCTGTCGCTGGCCATGGCGCTGTTCGTGCAGACCCGCTTTGCCGGCGTGTCGCTGATGCGCATGGCCTTCTTCACACCCACCGTTCTGCCGCTGATCGCGGTCGCCAATATCTGGCTGTTCTTCTACGCCCCGGGCTTCGGCCTGATCGACCAGGTGCGGATGGTGTTCGGCCTCGGCTCGGCCAATTATGTCGGCCAGCCCGCCACCGCGCTCTATGCCGTGGCGGCGGTGACGGTGTGGAAGGAGGCCGGGTTCTTCATGATCTTCTATCTCGCCGCGCTGCAGACCATCCCGACTTCGCTGAGGGAAGCCGCCGCCATCGAGGGCTGTCCGCGGCTCACCTTCTTCCGCCGGGTGACGCTGCCGCTGATCATGCCGACGACGCTGTTCGTGTCGGTCAACGCCACCATCAACGCCTTCCGGCTGGTCGACCATGTCTTCGTCATGACGCGCGGAGGGCCGGACAACGCCTCGATGCTGCTGCTCTACTACATTTTCGAGAACGGCTTCCGCTACTGGGACACGGCCTATGCGGCGGCCCTCACCGTGGTGCTGGTGGCGATCCTGACGCTGGTCGGCATCGGCCAGTTCTTCGCCGCCGACCGCAGGGTGCATTACCGATGATCCGCGAGAGTGCGCTTGACCGGATCCTGATGCGCGCGGCCGGATGGCTGCTCGCGGCGCTGTGGATCGTGCCGCTGGCCTATGCGCTGTGGTCGGCGTTTCACCCCGCGGCCTTCGAGGCGCGGTTCGATCTTGCGGCGCCGCTGACGTTCGAGAATTTCGTCACCGCCTGGGGCAAGGCGCCGTTCGCGCGCTATTTCCTCAACACCATCTTCCTGGTCACCCTGGTGCTGGCGGCGCAGCTGGTGCTGTGCACGCTGGCGGCCTTCGCCTTTGCGCGGCTCGAGTTTCCCGGCAAGTCGGTGCTGTTCGGGCTGGTGCTGGTGCAGCTTCTGATCATGCCCGACATCCTGCTGGTGGAGAACTACCGCACAATGTTCCGGCTCGGACTGGTCGACACGATTCTCGCGGTCGGGCTGCCCTATTTCGCCTCCGGCTTCGCCATCTTCCTGCTGCGCCAGACCTTTCGCACCATCCCGAGGGAGCTCGACGAGGCAGCAAGGGTCGAGGGCTGTTCGCTGCTCGGCCTGCTCTGGCGCGTCTATGTGCCGCTCGGAAAGCCGGCGATGCTGGCCTTCGGGCTCGTCTCGGTGAGCCACCACTGGAACAATTTCCTCTGGCCGCTGGTGATCACCAATTCGGTGGAGACGCGGCCGTTGACGGTGGGCCTGTCGATCTTTGCCACCACCGACAGCGGCATCGAATGGGCCGTGATCAACGCGGCGACGCTGATGACATCGGCGCCGCTGCTCCTCGGCTTTCTGCTTTTCCAACGCCAATTCGTGCAGAGTTTCATGCGCGCCGGCATCAAGTAAAGGACCTGTCATGACGCTTCCCCTGCTCGGCGCCGCCGTCAATCTTTCCGGTTTCACCGCGATCAAGGACTGGATCTGCGGCCCGGGCCGCGCCATCGAGATCCAGGATTTCTGCCAGATCGGCGTGTTCGAGCGCGATCATTCCGATCTGATCGCCGCCTGGCAGAAAGTGCTGCCCGATCACACGGCCGAGCGCGGTATTCACGGGCCATTCTTCGGGCTCGACATCGCGACGCCTGACAGGGACGTCCGCGCCATCGTGCGGAAGCGTATGATGCAGGGACTCGACGTGGCCGAGGCGCTCGCGGCCACGCATATGGTCATCCACAGCCCGTTCACCCACTGGCACCAGTTGAACCGCGCCAATTATGCGGGCGTCTATCCGGGCCTGATGGACTGTGCCGCCGACTGCCTCGCGCCGGTGCTCGACCGCGCTGCGGGAATCGGCTGCACCTTGATGCTGGAAAACTGCGACGACACCGATCCTTCGGCCCGCGTCGACATGGTGCGCCACATCGGGCACGCCAATCTCAAGGTGTCGATCGACACCGGCCACGCCGACATCGTCCACGGACGCTACGACGCGCCGCATGTGGTGGATTTCATCGCCGCCGCCAGCGGCCATCTCGGCCATGTGCATCTGCAGGATGTCGACGGCTATGCCGACCGCCACTGGCACCCGGGCGACGGTCGCATCGCCTGGCGCCCGGTGTTCGAGGCGCTGGCGGCCCTCGAGGAACGCCCGCGGCTGATGCTGGAAGTGCGCACCGACCTGCCGCGCCTGCCCGCCACCGTGGCCCGGCTGGAGGCGCTGGGGCTCGCCTGCTGAGCCAGAGGCCGCGCGCCCCCGCATCGCTGCCGGCATTTTACAGTTTGCTGATTTATGGCACACTGGCTCGGTTGCCGGCCATGCGGGAGAGAAGCCGTGATGCCAAGGATGGTATTGGGACTGGGCCTGCTGCTCTGGGCCGCGACCCAGGCGCGTGCCGAACAGGTGGATATCCTGCTTTGCCTGGCGGCCGACGTGTCGGAAAGCGTGACCGTCCACGAGTATCATCTGCAGAAACAGGGCCATGCCTCGGCGATCGAGGACCCGGAGGTGGTGGATCTGATCGCCTCCGGACCGCATGGGCGGATCGCGGTTCTCTATGTCGAATGGGCCGACCAGGAGCAGCAGCACGAAGGGGTCGACTGGCAGGTGGTCGGCGATCTGCCCTCCGCGCGCGATGCCGCGCAGAGGATCAGGGCGGCCGCAATGCCGCCCTGGATCAGCCGGAGTGTGCGCAACACCTCGATCAGCGAGGTGGTGCACTATTGCCTCAGACGGTTCCAGACGGCACCGGCGGTGTCGCGGCGCAGGGTCATCGACATCTCGTCCGACGGCACCAACAATGTGGGTGCGCGCATTGATCAGGTCCGTGATGCGGCGGTCGCCAAGGGCGTGGTGATCAACGCGCTCGCCATCGAGGATTCGGTCTCGCCGTTTCCGGATGGAACGCACACAAGGCCGATTGGCGGGCTGGTTGGCTATTTTGAGTCCAATGTGGTGGGGGGGCCGGGGGCCTTCGTTCAGGCCGCCAGGGGCTACAGCTCATTTGGCGAGATGATCCGGAGGAAATTCCTGCTGGAACTGGCGGGGCTGGAGTAGGGCGAGGCTGCAGTGCGCCGGTCCCGCACGACCTCGATTGGTGGATTGCCCCGATATGGTCTAGGCTTGATTGCGTTGTGTGATTCAAGCCGGGGAAGGACTGCCAGTCATGAGAGTTGTCGTCATGGGAGCGGGCGTGATCGGCGTCACCACGGCCTATTATCTGGCCAAGGGCGGCGCCGAGGTGGTGGTGCTCGACCGGCAGAGTGGGCCGGGGCTCGAGACCAGCTACGCCAATGCCGGCGAGTTGAGCTACGGCATGACCTCGCCGTGGGCTGCGCCCGGCGTGCCGGTGAAGGCGCTCAAATGGCTGTTCATGAAGCGCCGGCCGCTGTTCATCTGGCCGCTGATCAGCCCGACCATGTGGAAATGGGGCCTGCAGATGCTCCAGAACTGTAATGACGAGGCCTACCGGATCAACAAGGGCCGGATGGTGCGGGTCTCGAACTACTCGCGCGATGTGCTGCCGGACCTGATCGCGGAAACCGGCATCGAATATGACGGGCGCGAGCAGGGCACGCTGCAGCTGTTCCGCACCGCCAAGCAGATGAAAGGCTCCAAGGCCGACCAGGAGATCCTGGCGGAATATGATTCCCCCTACGAGGTGCTGGGCCGCGACGCCTGCATTGCGGTGGAGCCGGCGCTCGCCGAGGTGCGCAACAAGTTTGTCGGCGGGCTCAGGCTCACCGCGGACCGCACCGGCGACTGCCGCATGTTCACCATGGCGCTGGCGGAGAAATGCGCCGAGATGGGCGTCGAGTTCCAGTACGGACAGTCGATCAAGGGGATTGCGGTGGAAAACGGCCGGGTCGCCGGCGTCGACACCGAGATCGCCGGGCGGATCGTGGGCGACCGCTATGTCTGCGCGCTCGGCAGTTACGGTCCCAAGGTCTTGAAGCCCATCGGCGTCAACCTGCCGGTCTATCCGGTCAAGGGCTATTCGGTGACGCTGCCGGTGACCGACGATGCGTTCGCGCCGCAATCGACCATCATGGACGAGACCCACAAGGTGGCGATCACCCGGCTCGGCGACCGCATCCGCGTGGCTGGCACCGCCGAGATCGCCGGCTATTCCAACCGGCTCGGTCCGCACGCCACCGACACGGTCAAGCACGTGATCTCCGACCTGTTCCCCAAGGGCGGCGACATCTCCAGGGCCGAGGGCTGGACGGGCTTGCGGCCGATGACCCCCGACGGCACGCCGGTGCTGGGGCCGTCGCGCTATGACAATCTCTACCTCAACACCGGCCACGGCACGCTCGGCTGGACCATGGCCTGCGGCTCGGGCCGCGCGGTGGCGGATGTGGTGCTGGACAAGAAGCCGGAGATCTCGTTGGAGGGGTTGACGGCGGAGCGCTATGGCTAAGGACTATTCATTCCGAAATTTGCGGCGAGTTCGGCCATCGCCCAGCATTTTGTGATCAGCGCGCCTCGACCTCAATCCGGACCGGGACAGGGTTGCGCCAGTCAATTTCCGGAGCGGCCGGCACCACAATTCGGCACGAGTCTGGCTTGCATCAGTCTGAGGCTTAGCTGGCCCTGATAGCTATGTATTATGAAAAAATTGGCGAATTTGGCGTCAATTTGCTTGCCAAGTCACTCCCGCGGCCTGTAGGTTGCTCCTTGAGCTGCTACGGCAGACTTACCACGCCCGGCAGCAACTGCTGCATTCATGGGCCTCTTGCAGGTGCGGCGCCACACGGGCGTCACTGGCAAAAACAAAATAATTAGAAAGTTACGAAATATGAAAAGTCTTATGTTCGCTGCTGCGCTTGCAGCACTCGCGACGCCTTCGGCCGTTATGGCACAGGAAAATTGCGGCGAAGTGACGATTACCCAGATGAACTGGGATTCCGCGGCCATCGTGACGGCCGTCTCCAAATTTCTGATGGAACAGGGCTATGGCTGCGACGTCACAATCGTGCCGTCCGACACCACGCCGGCCATCACCTCGCTGTCGGAAAACAACGAGCCCGACATCGTCACCGAATTGTGGATCAATTCCGCTGGCGACGCCTACAAGAAGCTCAAGGCCGAGGGCAAGATCGTCGAGCTCGGCAGCGTGCTTGATCCGGGCGGCGTCGAAGGCTGGTGGCTGCCGACCTATCTGGTCGAGGAACACCCCGAGCTTGCGACAATCCAGGGCGTGATGGAAAATCCCGAACTGGTCGGCGGCATGTTCAACAACTGCCCCGACGGCTGGGGCTGCCGCATCGTCAATGACAATCTGATTCGCGCCTACGACCTTGAAGGCAAGGGTTTCGAGATCTTCAATCACGGCTCCGGCGAAACGCTGGCGACCTCGATGGCGGCAGCTTACCAGAGCAAGGAACCCTGGTTCGGCTATTACTGGGGCCCCACCACGCCGCTCGGCAAGTTCGACATGACCAGCATCGATCTGGGCGAGTTTGACGAAGAAGCTTCTGCGGCGATCCAGAACGCCGATGCGCCAAACCCCAAGCCCACGTCCTTCGCGTCGGCACCGGTGCTGACGATCGTGACCAAGGATTTCATGACTTCCCATCCTGATGTCGCAGCCCTGATGGGCCACGTGACCTTCAAGACGGAAACCATGAGCAAGCTTCTGGCCTGGAAGGAAGAGAAGAACGCCTCCAACGAAGAAGCGGCTGTCTATTTCCTGAAGAACAATCCCGAAGAATGGAGCGGCTGGATCAATGCATCCGCCAAGGAAAAGCTCTCGGCACTTCTGAACTAGAACGGGTTCTGGCCGGCACTCCTGGTGCCGGCCTTCGCCTGTCCGGCGACGTCCGCACGGATG
>NZ_JACIYP010000072.1 GCF_014359905.1 Hoeflea sp.
ACCGTACGTAAGCGCACCATCAGGATCGGCGAGCGGCTCAACGAGCAGATCGTGCGGGAAACATGGCGGACGAGGGCTCAAACGGATGATCGATGCCAGCTTGAGATGCAACTTCCCGGCGATCGGCGTAAAGAGTTCGTCATCAGCATCGACACCGCTCATTTGCGCAGCGCCGAGCCCAATGCAGCGCGAAACTTCGAGCTTATCGTTGCCCGATGCGGCTGCGGAGGACGGGGCGAACCAGGTGGCCGCTACTTCGTCTCCGGGAGCACCGAGCAGCATGCGATCCGAGATCGAGCTCTTCACGCTCTTGAGGAAGCCGGATATCGCGGCTTCGGCGATGTGACGGTGATCTCGGACGGTGCCGAAATCCTGAAGCGGCTGCCCCGCGCCATGCCGAAACCGACGACCCATATCATCGACTGGTTCCACATCGCCATGAAGATCCAGCCCATGCAGCAGATCGCCGATCATATCGCGCGATCCCAGCCCGGGTGCACTGAAGCGTTATCAACCATCGACAGGGATATCAGAGCCGTAAAGTGGCGCCTGTGGCATGGACGTGTGGATTATGCAATCCGCGACATGGAGCGGCTTCTGGTGAGGTTGAAGGAGACACAGCAGGACAACGGGTTCTCGACCGCGCGGTTGCACAGCCTCGGAGCGCAGCTCCTGACCTATATGCGCTCGAACCGCAGTGGGATGATCAACTATGGAAAACGCTACCGATCCGGACTTCGCGTTGCCACCACTCTCGCCGAGTCAGCGGTAAATTCGCTCGTCAGCAAGCGGATGGTCAAGAAGCAGCAAATGCGCTGGTCCCGCCATGGAGCGCACATGCTCATGCAGGTCCGGACGGCCGAAGTGAACGGCGAGCTTCGCGATCGGGTACGAGCCCCGTTCCGACAGCCGGAACCGAACGTGCCTCCAATATTCAAGCCAAAGCCGCCCCTTCTGCAGGTTGCCTGACCCCGGAGAAATTACCGGTCTCGACAACTCGCGTTCACTTCACGCACCAGGGCTGATACGGATGGGCGGTTTTTCTTCAAATAGAAGCGCTTGATCTCGGCCCGGATGATTTCTTCGCGCGCTTCGTCGAGAACCCTGTGTCCGACGGGACGGCCAGCCTTGCGTCCGACGAGGGATAGAACGGTCCCGCCCGCTCGGAACAGCTTCAGCAGGCGGTAGGCCGATGCTTGGCTTAGCCGAAGTTCGTCCGCAAGTTCTCGTATCTGGCCTATCGTTGTGCGACCAGACACTCGACGCAAAAACTCACGGATCACATCCGCCTTACGGCAAGCCTCATCCCAATCGGTGTCATCGATTTCTTCGGCAAACGGCTCGGACACATCGCGACTCCCGACGCAAAAATATGAGATCGATCATCCTCACATTAAGTGCCAAGATCAAGTGGCAATTATTATGATTAACTGCCAAATATCAAATTAACTGCCCGCGCAACGCCCTGATATCATTGGATTCCAATTCTTTCGGTTTAATGGAAAGTCACAAATACAGAATTCCATTTGCCAAACTCAGCGGGCAATTCACGCCATTGCGCGCCCGTGCGGACGATCCAGAGGACTGCCTCCACGAAAAGCCGTGGGTCCCGCCCGGTTTGTCCCGGATCGGTGGTCTTGCCCAGACAATAAGGTTCGATGATCGCCCATTGCGAATTGGATAGGACTCTTCGGGTCAAGGTTGCTCTCCTCCGTTTGCAACCTTGAGACCCCATGTCCTTGTGAGCATGAGTGGCCCGTCTCGCAATATGTTCAGAACGAGGGTTAGCTGCAGAGCCAGAGCCTCAAACATAGGAGACGAGCCGTGATTGATGATATCGCAATCTACATTGGTTTGGATGTGAGCAAGGAAAAAATAGCAGTCGGACTGGCGGAAGCGGGTCGGAAAGGCGAGGTGCGCTACTACGGCGAAATCGCCAACCGGGCCGATGCGGTGCGCAGGTTTGTCGACAAGCTTGCGGGGCGTTACGGGCGCTTGTGCTTCTGTTATGAAGCCGGTCCAACCGGGTACGGACTATACCGGCAGCTTTCCGGCCTTGGCCATGAATGCCTCGTTGTTGCACCATCGCTTGTGCCAACGCGTCCTGGACTGCAAATCAAGACGGATCGCCGTGATGCTGTAGCTCTTGCCGCTCTGTTGCGTGCAGGCGAACTGTCATCGATCTGGGTCCCCGACGAGACACATGAGGCCATGCGCGATCTCTGCCGGGCAAGAGAAGCGACGGTTGCGGATTTGCGGCGCGCACGCCAACATCTACTTTCATTCCTGCTCCGGCATAGCAGGGTCTTCGAAGGTCGCACGCACTGGAGCAAGGCCCATCGCAACTGGCTGGCCATGCAGCGTTTCGAACACCGTGCACAGCAAATTGCAATGGAAGAATACATTCATGCCATACGACAGATCGAGGAGCGGCGCGATCGGCTGACCCGCCAGATGTTGGAACTCCTGCCGGACTGGTCGCTCAATCCGGTAGTTGAGGCGATCCAGGCCCTGCGCGGTGTCGCTCAAATCTCGGCTGTGACACTGGTGTCGGAGATCGGGGACTTCCGTCGCTTCCATAATCCTCGCCAGTTCATGGCTTGGCTGGGCCTGGTTCCCAAAGAGCGATCGACCGGTGCCAGCGTGTCGCGTGGAGCCATCACCAAGGCCGGCAACACGCGCGCGCGGCGCATGCTGGTCGAAGGCGCATGGACCTACAGATTACCTGCGCGCGTAAGCCGGGAACTCCTCAAACGAAATGAAGGGCTACCTGAAGAGATCAGAATGATCGCCTGGAAAGCACAGGTGCGTTTATGCCAGCGCTACCGGCGCATGCAGGCCAGTGGCCGTCCCACCAACATCGTTATCGTCGCGACTGCCCGCGAACTTGCTGCTTTTGTGTGGGCCATTGCTACCGCAGTTTCCATCACGGCCCCAAAGGCAGCCTGACCAAGGGTCGTCGAACACAAAGGAGAAAACAGGATATTCCAACAAGCTGCCAATTGCTGGACGTGGCGGCCGGTCAGGGCAACCCTCGTTGTGATTCTGCGAGCCAGAAACGGTAACACGCGCCATGTGAGACAGAGGAAGGCCCGAGACGAACCATAGTCCTGCGGTAACCAATCCGCGCATCAGAGTCTGATCAACCGTCGTCTCAATGCCGCCACGTCCTGCAATCGGCAGCACACAAGATGTCAGCGCTGAAAAGCGAGGCGAAAACCTGTGCCGTAATCCTTGAAAACGGACATGAGAATCAGAAGTCAGGTGATTTGGGAATCGTGAACGTCAACAGCCCCTAGGTTGATTGATCCAGCATGCCGCACAAACATAACGCCTGCCGCCGCCATCATATCGGCAAGATGAAGTTCAAAGTGACGAACTGGGCGGAGTATGAGGCGGGCCTTCGCCGCCGTGGCAGTATGACCCTTTGGATAACGCCGGCCGCGCTGGCGGGCTGGGCGGCCCCACGTCGCAAGACGAGAGGAGGCCAGCCGCGTTACTATGATCTGGCGATCGAAACCACGCTGATGCTGGGTATGGTGTTTGGGCTGCGGTTGCGCCAGAGCGAAGGGCTTCTGAGTTCGGTGCTTGATATGATGGTATTGGATTTGCCTGCGCCCGATCACACCACGCTCAGCCGCAGGGCCAGAACCTGGAAGCCATCGGCCAGAAGCAACGACCGGCAGCATGTGGTTGACGGACCCATTCACGTTCTGGTCGACAGTACGGGGCTCAAGGTCTATGGCGCCGGCCAATGGCTGGAAGAAAGGCACGGAGCGAAGTCCCGGCGTGGCTGGCGAAAACTGCATCTGGCTGTTGATGCCGACAGTGGCGAGATCATTGCCCATAGCCTGACAGATCAGGAAGCCGGCGATGCTTCGCAGCTGAAGCCGTTGCTGGATCAGATCGACGATGAGATCGGCCAGCTCACTGCCGATGGAGCCTATGATGGCACTCTAACCTACGACGCTGTTCTGCGTCACAGAGCAGGCGCAAGGGTCGTCATTCCACCGCGCTCGAACGCCGTTGAACGGCCCAACGCCCAACCATGCTGCCAGAGAGACGATCACATCGCATCCATGCAGGCAGGTGGTCGGCTGAAATGGCAGACGTCGACCGGCTATGGTAAACGAGCGTTGGTTGAAACCGCGATGGGTCGATACAAGGGCGTCATTGGACCGCGTTTGCGTGCTCGGTCATTCCTCGCTCAACAGACAGAGGCTGCGATCGGGGTCACCATCCTTAACCGAATGCTCGCTTGCGGACGCCCGAAATCCGTTCGTTGCCAAGCCCCAACGGCAGCAACCAGATAAGCGGGCCCATCAAAGACCAAATTCCACTCATTGACTGATCCGCGCAACGCCGGTCCCCGCCGCATAGACGCAAAACGTTGAAATCTTATCCGTGCACCAACGGCTGTTGACTCGGAATGCTTCGCATCAGGAGAAGCCGGGTATCTTGGTTGGGGACGTCCAGGCCCGGGGAGCGTAAAGTGAACTTTCTCGTCACGGCAGGCGGGCGCGATCCAGATCGGCGCCCATGCGGGCCGACAGACGGGTGGCGATCCGCCGTATATTGGCTATGATCTCGTCGCGCTCGCGCTGGCTTGCCTCCTCGGCCAGGAGGCTGACGGCGACGCCGGCGATCGGCATGTTGCGCGAATCGAGCACCGAAGCGCCGAAGCAGATGATTCCCTCCGCAACTTCCTGGTTGTCGATCGAATAGCCGCGCTGACGGGTGTCGTGAAGCTGCTTGAGAAGGTCTTCGATGGACTGCACAGAGTGGGGTGTGCGCGGTTGCGGAAGCCCGCTGGCGTAAAGCCGCTTGACCTCGAAATCGCTGAGGAAGCTGAGGAACGACTTGCCCGTTGCCGTGAAGGCGGCGGGCAGCCGCATGCCGGCGCGGAAGTCGATGAGGGAATGACTGACTTCGGAGTTGCGGGCGGCGATATAGACAACTTCGCCTCCGTCCAGGACCGTCAGAGTGATCGTGGCGCCCGGCATGCCGGTTTCCTTGTCCCAAAGGGACGCGAATTCTGTTGCAACGTCCGATTGCTGGCCGAATGCATTCGACCAGCGCATCAGATGCGGCCCAAGCTGGTAGGTCTGGTCCGATCGGCGTATTAGAAGGTCGAGTTCGACAAGGGTTCGGCACAGAGTGTGAACCGAACTCTTGGCAATTCCCAGTTCTCGCGACAGATCGGACAGGCTGGGATAGGTTTTGGTTCGCGCGACGTGATCGAGGATCCGTGTCGCTCTTTCAACCGCAGGTACCAGCTTCGATTCGGAGCGGGTCGTTTCGGCATCGGGCTCGGACAGCTTTCTCAAAAATCACCTTGACAGTCTGGGTCAGACATAGATACGGTTTCGCATACTGAATTGTGTTCAGCATATAGAACAACTGCCAGAAAACTGAATTGGTTTCAAGGCTGAGATTCTGGTGAAGCGCAATTCTCCAAAGAACGTGTGGCTTGGGGAGGGGACGCATGGTTATGAGCGTGAGGGACTGGGCCGTCAGGTTCAGCGAAGCCTCTGATCGGGACCCGACGATCGGCGCGATGGCTCGCTATTTCACCTGCACCTACCTGTGGGACATGGGCCTGGCCAAGGTGATCGTCCGGATGGTCGACGGCAAGGTCCACGAAATCAACATCGAGCCGGGCCCGATGGATTCCTATGATTTCGCCCTTCGCGCAAGCCCCCAGACATGGCGCGAATTCGCGCGCCCCGTTCCTGAGCCAATGTATCACGGGATCTGGTCGGCGAGTTTCCGCCGTGACCTCAAGCTCGAGGGTAACCACCTCGTGCTGATGCAGAACCTTCGAAATTTTACGGTTCAGTTCGAACTGCTTCGCAAGGTCGGCGTGCCGGTCTGAACCGGCTTATTCGCATGTCCGGCGCCGGGCAGGCGCCCCCGAAAATGTCACGGAGTTCCTCATGGCCAAGCATTCGCCGGTAATCGGGCGCTATGTCACCATCGAAGTCGATGGCTACGAATACAAGGTGTTCTATCTGCGCAACGGCGACGGCGTTCCGCTGGTCTGCCAGCACACTGCCGGATGTCATAACCACCAGTGGCGCGACTTGCTGGAGGATCCGGAGGTGACCGCCAACTACGACGTCATCGCCTATGATCTGGCCCGTCACGGCAAATCGGATCCGCCGCTCAACAAGGAATGGTGGAAGGAAGAGTACCGGCTGACGGCCGAACACTACATGAACTTCATCAATGCCTTCTGCGACGCGCTGGAACTCAAGGATCCGATCTTCATGGGATCGTCCTTCGGCGGAAACGTGGCGCTGCAGCTGGCGCTGCACTATCCGGACCGCTACCGCGCGGTCATACCGGTCGAGGCTGCCGAGCATGCGCCGGGCTTCTTCCTGGACTGGTGGCGCCATCCCCACGCCAACGCCGCGCAGGTGTGTGCGTCGGGCGTCTGGGACCTGATGGCCCCGCAAAGCCCGGACAAGGATCGCTGGTTGACCTGGCACTACTACACGCAGGGCGCCGAGGCGTTCAAGGGCGACCTCTTCTTCTATTCGGTGGACCACGATCTCAGAGGCAAGCTCGGCAATATCGATACCACCCGCTGTCCGGTGATCATGATGACCGGCACCTACGACTACCTGACGCCACCGGAAGCGACCGAGGCCACCGCCAGGCAGGTCCCGGGCGGAATCTATATCGAGATGGAAGATATCGGCCATTTCCCGATGTCCGAAAACTATCCGCTCTTCGCCGTCTATCTGAAGGAAGCGCTCCGTCTCATCGACGAGCGAACATGAGAGCCGCCGGCCGCAAACGTGATCAAGGAACCGGGGAAACTTGAATGAAGATCATCGAATTCGACGACAAGGGTCAACGCGTTGAATCGGACTCGAGCTCCGTGCGTAGCGGTTCCGACGCAAGCCATCTGGCGCCGCGACCGCGCTTCTCGACGGCAAGGGAAGAGCCGGTGCGGCGCAAGCGTGGCGCGTCCTCGGGCATCGAACTTCACATGTTCCAGACCGGCACGCTGAAAACAAAGCTCAAATACATCAAAATGAACCAGGGCGAAGCCGACTTCGAGATCCCGGTTCCCTGGTTCCTGATCAAGCACCCGGGTGGCAACGTGGTCATCGACGGAGGCAATGCCGTGGAGGCGGCGATCGACAAGCGCGGCCATTGGGGCGCGGTTGTCGACGCCTATGATCCGGTGATGGACGTCTCGGAAAACTGTGTCGACCAGCTCAAGTCGGTGGGCGTCGATCCGCAGTCCGTGCGCTACGTGCTGCAGTCGCATCTTCATCTCGATCACACCGGCGCCATCGGCCATTTTCCCAAGGCGCAGATCATCTGCCAGCGGGCGGAGTACGATTATGCCTTCAAGCCGCACTGGTTCTCCGCCGGCGCCTATATCCGGGCCGACTTCGACAGGCCGGGTCTGAACTGGAAGTTTCTGGGCGGCGACTACACCGACAACTACGACCTGTTCGGTGACGGGGTCATCCGGATGATCTTCACCCCGGGCCACGCGCCCGGCCACCAGTCGTTCCTGATTACCTTGCCCCGCACCGGCCCGGTGCTGCTGACGATCGACGCGGCCTACACGCTGGACCACTGGGAGAACAAGGCGCTGCCCGGGCTCGTGGTCTCCTCTGCGGACGCGGCCAATTCGGTGGCCAAGCTTCGGCGGATCGCAAGCGACACCAACGCGATGGTGGTCACCGGCCACGATCCGGTGAACTGGGAGACGTTTCGCAAGGCGCCCCATGATTTCTACGACTGAGGCGAGGCTCCCGAACGGGCGCCGCAACACGATGAGGGAGGCAAACGGAGTGAGACAGGATCGGGCGCCGGAGGATGGAAGGCACCCTGGGCGAGAAGCCGCCAACGAACTTTAATTTTCATCAGGAGGAGACAGGAAATGAAGTACCTTAAATCACTGGCACTGGCCGTCGGCTTCATCGCCGCAGGCACAATCTCCGTCTATGCCGAGGGCGTGGACGAGATCAATCCGGACGTCGCGCAGCGCCTTTACAACCCCGACATGCTCGACCCGTCGCAGCCGGTTGGGCCGAGCCCGCTGCGCAACTTCAAGGCCAAGAACCCGCCGCCGTGGAAGATCGGCTATGCGTCGTCCTACGCCGGCAACACCTGGCGTGCCAACGCTATGGATCCGCTGCAGAACGAGATCATTCCCAAGTGGAAGGAACTGGGTCTGATCAGCGAAGTGATCGTCACCCAGTCGAACCTCAACGATTCGACCCAGATCCAGCAGATGCGCCAGCTCGTCGACCAGGGCGTGGACGCGATCTTCGTGTGCTGCTCGAACCCCACCGCGCTGAACCAGACGGTTCAGTACGCCCATGACAAGGGCGTGCCGGTCTTCTCGATGACCGGCTACCTGACTGCGCCCACCGCCGTGAACTCCTCGGTGAACTACCAGGTCGCGGGCTTCGAGATCGGCAAACGCATGGCCGAGGATCTGGGCGGCGAGGGCAATGTGCTCGTGGTCGAGGGCATCCCCGGCACGTCCGGCTCGGACAGCCAGGACCGCGGCGTCAAGGCAGGCCTTGCCACGGCGCCCGGCATCAACATCGTCGGCTCGATCGCCGGCATGTGGACCGACCAGGTGGCCCAGGGCGAAGTCCAGAAGTGGCTGGCTACCCATCCCGGCAAGCTTGACGGGGTTGTCGTGCAGTCCGCTGCCGAAATGGGCGTGCTGCGCGCGCTCAAGCAGTCGGGCCGTGAGGGTGTGAAGGTCGCCGTCGGCGGCGAGCTGGGCGCGCTGTGCACCTGGCGCAAAAACCCGAACCTGATCTCTGCAGCCGTGCAGACCTGGCCGCCCGCCGACGACATCAACCTGATCTGGCGCATCATGATGCGCACGCTTCAGGGCCAGGGGCCGAAGGTCCAGTCCATTCTGGTCGATCCGGTGATCATCACCCATGCAGATGTCATGGAGCTCCTGCCTGAAGGTTGCGATGAGAATGCGCAGAACTGGTACAATGTCGGCCAGGACAAGTGGGGCTCGACGGCGTATCTCGACCAGTTCTTCGTCAATCCGGCTGACCCGACCCAATACAAGCCGTAACTCCCGTATCACAAGCCCGGGCCGCCCAGACAGGCGGCCCGGCGCTCAGTCCATTGCATCCCGGAATTCATCAGGAACCGAGCCGAGCATGTCGACAGCACCCGCAGAAAATTCACAGGCAGCACAGGGTCGCGAGACGATCATCGTGCGCAATGTGAAGAAATTCTTCGGGCCAACCCGCGCGCTCGACGGCGTCAACTTCACCGCGCGTGCCGGCGAGATCCACGCGGTCGTCGGCGGCAACGGGTGCGGCAAGAGCACCATGGCCAAGGTGGTTTCGGGAATCCTTCCCGTCGATGGGGGCTCCGTTTCGATCCTGGGGGAAACACCCTCGACACCGGCCGAAAGCAAGGCCATCGGCATATCGACCGTCTATCAGGAAGTTCTCGTGGCCGACGAGAGCACCGTGGTCGACAACATCTTCATGGGCGCCGACGCCCTTTTCTCCAAGACGCTGTCGCAGGAACGCAAGGTGGCCCGCGCCGCCGAACTGATGCAGGAACTCGCCGGCGAGCCGGTCGACCCCTTCGCCATTGTCGGGACGCTGCCGCTCGGACTCAAGCAGTGGATCACCATCGCGCGCGCCCTGGTCAGCAACCCGCGTATCCTGATTCTCGATGAAAGTTCCGCCGCGCTGGATTTCGATTCGACCGAGCGGCTTTTTGCCAAGATGCGCAATCT
Source organism: Hoeflea sp. (assembly GCF_014359905.1). Lineage (GTDB taxonomy): Bacteria > Pseudomonadota > Alphaproteobacteria > Rhizobiales > Rhizobiaceae > Hoeflea. Next base: position 9,758 of record NZ_JACIYP010000072.1, read on the forward strand.
TCGCGACGAGGGGACGACGATCATCATCGTTACGCACCGTATTGCCGAGCTGATACGAATCTCCGACCGCGCCACCGTGCTTCGGGATGGCCGCGACGTCGGCGTCCTGGAGAAGCAACAGATCACCGAGAAGAACCTCTTGGCGCTGATGACCGGCGACGAGAATGCAGGTCGCGGCCATGCTCTTGAGGCCCCGCAACCGCGCGATGGATCGCTGGCCATGCGCGGCGAGCGGGTCACCCTGTGGCCGGACACCGCCCCCTTCGATTTCGAGATCCGCCGTGGCGAGATCGTCGGCATTGCCGGCCTCGACGGCCAGGGCCAGGACGCTTTCGTCCGCGCGGTCGCCGGCGTCGAGCCCGCCAGGTCGGGTCTCATCCAGAGCACCGACCGGCATGGCGAATATCAAGCCGTGCGCAATCTTGCCGACGCGGTGAAAGGCAAGATCGTCTATGTGTCCGGCGACCGGAAACGGGAGGGCATCTTCGCCTCGATGTCGATCTTCGAGAACATGGTGATGCCGCTCTACCGCGAAAAAAGACGCGGGGGCATCCTCTCCTTCATCGACTGGGCGACGCTCGGAACCATTTTCAAGCGTGAGGCGGACAATCTCCTGATCAAGTTCGGGATGCGCGAGGATCGCATCACCTCGCTGTCGGGGGGAAACCAGCAGAAGGTGCTGATCGGCCGCGGCTTTGCCATGCGCCCGGACCTCATCGTTCTCAACGACCCGGCGCGCGGCATCGATGTCGGGGCCAAGGCGGAACTCTACAAGCATCTGAGAACCTTTGCCGGCGAAGGCAAGTCGGTGATTTACATGTCCTCGGAACTCGAGGAATTCCTGGGTTTTGCCACTCGGGTGATCGTGTTCCGAAACGGCAGGCCGTTCGATGCCTTTGACGGCCGCTCTCTCGATCCGAGAAAAGTGCTTGAGGCGATGTTCGGCCAGACGGATGGCAGGGGACTTGCGAGCCCGTGGGGCTTGAAACCGGCGACGGGCGAAGCTTCCGGTCCGGCCAGCGAAACGCGGGCGCCGGCGAGATCCGGCGATGGCGTCAAGGTCGAGGTCGCCGTTCCCCAGAGCATCCGCGACGCGATGGCCCGTCGAAGTGGCGCAACGCTGTCCGACGGTCCGGCGGACAGCGGCCGCCCCGCGCCCGTCGCCCATCGGTCTTCGCGCCCCGCAACGCCTGACATGCCCAAGTCAATCCGCATCGTCGAGTTCGACCGGGAGAAAGGCCAAGCCCGCGAAATCGGCGGGGGAGGCGGCGGACGATGAGCGACTCGACCGCCGGCCTCCTTGCAGAGAACGCCCCGCCAAGCCGCGGCGGCCGCGCCAATCCGTTCCTGCTGGTTCCCATCACGCTGTTCTTCCTGCTGCTCGGGCTTGCGGTGCTGCGCTCCCCGAGCCTGATGTCGAGCGCCGGCATCGGCAGCGCGATCATCGTCGCCACGCCGCTGATCCTCGCCACCTATGCGTTGATGGCTTCGGTGATCTCGGGACGCGGCACGGTCGACCTGTCGATCGGACCGCTGATCGGTTTCATCAACGTGACGCTGATCCAGCTGCACGGGGCCGGTATTCTCACCAACCCGATCGTCATTTTCGCCTATGCGATCCTGACCGGCGCGCTCTATCAGTTCCTGTTCTCGCTGATCGTGATCTATGTCCGCGTGCAGCCGATCATCGTGTCCCTCTCGGGCTATCTGGCCTTGTCGGGAATGAACCTTGTCATCCTGCCGCGTCCGGGCGGGGTGGCGCCGCAATTCATGGCCGACTGGGGTCTCGGCACGTCGATCTTCTCCCCGGTCTTCGCGATCCTGGTCCTCGCCTCCATCGCCTGGCTTTTGTTCACCCGCACCGCCTTCTACACGCATCTCCGGCTGATGGGCTCGGATGAAAGGGCGGCCTATACCAGCGGCGTCCCGATCTATGTCGTGCGCATCGGCGCGCATCTGATCTCGGGCGCGTTTGCCGGGCTCGCAGCCATTGCCTTCACGGCGCTGATTTCTTCCGGCGATCCTTCGCAGGGCACCACCTACACGCTGATCGCCGTCACCGCGCTGGTGCTCGGCGGCGCCTCGCTCGCCGGCGGCCGCGGCGGCGTGTTCGGCTCGTTTCTCGGGGCGAGCAATCTGTACCTGATCACCTTCGTGCTCGCGACCTTCAACTTCGGCGCGGTGCAGAGCTTCGTGACCAATCTCGCCTACGGTTCGATCCTGGTGATCTCGCTGCTTCTGACGCTGATCATCCCGTTCATCCAGCGTCACATCCACAATTTCTCGCCGGTGCTCTACTTCGTCGTGCTCGGCGTGGTGGCGATGGGCGTGATCCTGCACGCGACCAACGACCGCGATCCGCGCGCGCGCCCGGCTCCGGTGGAGGAAGTCGCCGTGGTGCAACCGCTCGGCCCGATCGCATCGGAACAGCTCTATGTCGGACCGCTCGAGGTCGCGGTTCCAGATCGGGCCGACGGCGAACTCAGGAGCCAGGCGGGACCGCTCGTGCTCTCCACCCTTCTGCTCATCGTGATCGCCGTGTTTGCCCGTGTCGCCTTCAGCCAGTCGGACCGCAGGACGATCGCGCCGGCCGTGGTCGTGGTCGTCACCGCACTCGTGCTCTTCGGCGCCTATCTGATGCGCGCCGAAGGACCTCTGGCGTCGGGCGAACCCGATGGCGCAGGCACTGTGGAGGAAAGCCGATGACCACGCTCGCCTCGCCGCCAAAACTCGGTTTGCCCGCGACCATCATCGGGCTTGCCGTGGGCATCGTCCTGACCGGAATCGGGGTGGTCTTCGGCTTCCTGCAGGGGCTGTCGGTCCAGCTCATCATCCTGTCGGCGATCGCCACGCTGGCCGCGTTCGTCTGGGGCTGGCGCTTTGTCCTGGGCCAGTTCGTGGACGATGCGCCGACCCGGACCGAAGGCGGGATTGGAGAGGGGCGGAAAGTCTGGCTGCAGTTCCGTCCGGCGATCTACGGGCTGATTGCGATTCTCGCGCTGTTTCTGGTGTTTTCACTGACGATCGAGGGTTTCTTCAACGTCTGGAACATCATTTCGCTGCTGATCATCCTGACGATCATCGTTCTGACCCGGACCCTCGGCCGCCACTTCCAGGAGAACCGTTCGGCCTTCATCGGCATCATGGTGCTGTGCGGCCTGTTCTCCATCGGCTCGATGAACATCGAGGGCTTCGCCTCGGCCAACAACATCAAGTCGATGCTGCTGTTCGCGGCCTTCCTCGGCATTGCATCGGTGGGGCAGACCCTGGTGGCGCTGCTCGGCGGACTTGACCTATCCATCCCCTTCATCATCGGCGCGGCCAATGTCGGGCTTCTCTATCTCATCGGTCTCGGTGTGCCGCCGTGGCTTGCCACTCTCATCGTGCTTGCCATCGGCGCGCTGCTCGGCGTGATCAACGGCCTTCTAAGCTACCGGCTCCAGGGGCAGGCGCTGATCGTCACGCTGGGCACCGGCTTCGCCATCTCCGGCGGTGTGCAGATCATCACCTCGATCGGCTCCGCCTATGGCGGCAATGTCTTCGGCACGGTGCCCGGCTGGCTCTCCAATCTGGCGGCGATGAACGGCACGACTTTCGGACTGCCGGTCCCGCCGGTGATCGTCATCTGGGCCGTGATCGTCATCGTGCTGATCGCCGGCATGCGGCTGACGGTCTACGGACGCTATCTCTATGCGCTCGGCGTCAATCGCACATCGGCCAGACGGGTGATGATCTCCGAACTCACCTATTGGGTGATGGTCTATGCCATCTCCGGTTTCTTCGCCGCGCTGACCGGCAGCTTGCTGCTCGGATGGTCGGGCGGCGGCTTCATCGGGGTGGGCGACCAATATCTGTTTCTCACGCTGGCAGCCGTCGTGGTCGGGGGAACATCGCTGCTCGGCGGCCAGGGCGGCTACGGCTTCACCGTCATCGGCGTGCTGGTGCTGCAGGTGCTGTCATCCTTCCTCATCGGCATCGGGCTCGATTTCGAATGGCAACAATTCATCTTCGGTCTGCTGATCCTGCCAATGGTGGCGCTCTATGCGCGCTCGCCGCACATCAGGACGCAAATCTAGAAAGGTCAGACATGAACGGGTTCGGGTTTTTCAGAGTCAATATCGACGGCGGGAGGGCGTAAGATGGCGGTGTTCGAAACAGCGGACCTGACGGCTGCGAGCTATTCGACAGCCTTGCTGGGGCTGGTGGCGACGAGCGTGCTGCTGCTGCTGGGCACAAGCTGGGTGAAGCGCAGCTGGAAGCTGCCGGTGACGCTCTGCGCGCTCGCGGCGCTTGTCGGTATCGGCGCGGTCTATGAGGCCCGCGCGGCCTGGGCCGCCAGCCAGATGGTCCCGGTGGTCTATCACTATGTCGGCTGGGCGATCTCCATGCCCTTGCAGGTGCTGGCGCTGTTCTTCTTCGCGAGCCTCTTCGGCAAGCTCGGCATGGGCCTGTTCTGGCGTCTGGTCGTGGTCTCCGTCCTGATGGTGTTCGTGCGCTATCTCGGCGAAGCCGGATTCATGCATGCGACGCTGACATTCCTGATTGGTCTGGTCTTCTGGCTCTACATTCTCGGCGAGCTGTTCTTCGGACGCATGGATGAAGCCGTGCGTGGTTCGCTCAATGAACCGGTGCAACGCGGCTATTTCTGGCTCAGGTTGATCGTCACCGTCGGCTGGGCGATCTATCCGCTCGGAAACTTCATCACCTCCTTCGGCGGCTATGTCGACGACGGCTCGCTGTCGGTGGCCTACAATATTGCCGATTTTCTCAACCGGATGGCGTTCGGCGTCGCGTTGCTCGCGACCGCCATGCTCGACAGCGAGGGGGAGCGCCATGACTGACGCGCTGCGCCAACCATCGAGCCTGCCGACGCTCCGGGTCATCAAATTCAAAAGTGAAGGGACATTCCAATGAAGGGTGCAGATTTCATTGCAATCATCATCCTGGCGGCGATCGTCATCGCGGTCTGCGCCTACCTGCTGCACTGGCTCTATCGCCGTTCGACGAAGGACATTTCCTTCGTACGAACCGGTTTCGGGGGCGAGAAGGTGGTCATGGGCGGCGGCGCCTTCGTGCTGCCGATCCTGCACGACATCACCGAGGTGAACATGAACACGCTGCGGCTGGAGATCCTCCGGGCGCGGGAAAAGTCCCTGATCACCAAGGACCGGATGCGCGTCGAGCTGACGGTGGAATTCTACGTCCGCGTCCAGCCCAAGGACGATGCGGTCGCGACCGCGGCGCGGTCGCTGGGCAACCGGACCATGCACGCCGAGCAGCTCAAGGATCTCATCCAGGGCCGGTTCGTCGACGCCATGGGGGGCGCCGCGGCCAAGATGACGCTGGAGCAGATTCACGAGCACAGGCAGGATTTCGTCAAGGAAGTCCGCAAGGAAGTGGCCGAGAGCCTGGCGCTCGACGGCCTCGAACTTGAATCGGTGTCGCTGACCTCGCTCGACCAGACCGACATCTCGCTGTTCAACCCGTCCAACACCTTCGACGCGGAAGGCCTGACGATCCTCACCGAGCAAATCGAAAGCCGCAAGAAGAAGCGCAACGACATCGAAAAGGACACGATGATCGCGGTGCGCATGAAGAACCTCGAGGCGGAGAAGCGATCCCTCGAGATCCAGCGCGACACCGAGTATGCGCGGCTCTCGCACGAGGCGGAAGTCGCCATCCAGCGGGCGCAGCGCAAGGCGGAGATCGCCAACGAGAATGCCACCCGCGAGCGCGAGATCGAGACGGTCAAGTTGAAGGAACGCGAGACCGTCGAGCGGGCCCGCATCGAGATGGAGCAGGAAATCGAGCGCATCGACATCAAGCGCAAGGAAGCCTTGCAGCTCGAGGAGCAGGCGCGCGAAATTGCCGTGGCCGGCAAATCAAGAGAGCGTTCGGAAGCCCAGGCAATCGCCGAGACCGCGCGCGGCAAGATGGTGGAGGCCCAGGAGAAGGTACAGACACTTCGCGATACCGAGATCGCCACGCGCCAGAAGGCCATCGAACTGCTCGAGGCCCAGAAGGTGGCCGAGGCCGAAGGGGCGCGCAGCCGGATCCTCGCCGAGGCCGACAAGGCAGTGGCGAAGGACAGGGCCGACGCCGACCGGATCGCGGTCGCGGCGCTGGCCGAGCGCTACAAGGTCGAGGCCGAGGGCAAGCAGAAGCTCAACGAGGCAGAGAACATCCGCTCCGACGCCAACCGCCGCAGCGGACTCCACAAGGCGCTGGTGGAGAACCTGCCGTCGATCATCCGCGAGAGCGTCAAGCCGATGGAGAAGATCGAAGGCATCAAGATCCTGCATGTCGACGGACTGCCGGGCTTCTCGGGCGGCTTCTCCGCCGGCCCGGGCGGATCGGATGGCTCGGATGGTGGTGGAGCGGGACCGCGGGACGGCAATCTTGCCGAACAGGTCGTCTCCTCGGCCCTCCGGTATCGGTCCCAGGCTCCCTTCGTCGATCAGCTTCTGGGTGAGATCGGCATGAGCGCGGACAGTGTGCACCGGACGCACACGCTCCAGGACCTCTCCAAGATTGTCTACAGCGAGCCAAATGCGCCGGACACCAAGTCCGCGAAGGGCGCCGTGGCGGGCAAGGGCAAGCCGACCGGCAAGGCGCCGGCGGAATAACTGTGAGCCGGACGACGGGGCGCACAGCTCCCCGTCGTCTCCAACCGGAGGGGTTTGAATGTCCAAGCCAGCGATGGTCGAGCGCGACCTGCTTGTCTTCTCTATCTGGGCGGTGCTCGGTTTGGGTGGGCTGGCCCTGCTTCTCGAGGGTTTTTCGCGGGATTCCTATCTCGTCTCGCTTGCAGGCACGGCGGCGCTCGTGGCGGCGTTTGTCGCCCATATGGTGGTCAACGCGGTCTTTGACTGCGGCTTCAGGCCCGGCGAAGCCGCGCTCGGGATTTCCGCCTTCGGGGCATTGGCACTTGCCTTCATCGGTGGCTGGGCCGTGGGAGGGCTGTCGCCCGCCGACTACTTGTCGGGGCTGACGCTGTTGGCGACGCTCGCTTTCGGGCTGCCCGCCTATCTTGCAACCCGCTACGGGCTCAGGGGCGCGTTCTCGCGGTTTCATGTCAGGCACGCAGACGACGGAAAGCCCGCAGCATGACAGGCATCGCCCATTCGGTCTGGCTCCCGCTCTTCGCGCTCCTCTATGGCGCGGTGATGCTCTATTGGGTGCGTGTGGCGGCCAATGAGGCCGCGGCCGGCGACGGCTTCTTTTCGGCCAGTCACGCGCTCGCGCCGTGGATCTCCGCTCTCGTCATCGCCGGGGCCAGCATGTCAGGCTGGTTCGTGCTCGCCGGCAGCCAGCAGATCGCGGCGCAGGGATTCCAGATGCCGGCGCTGATCGTCGGCGGGGTGCTCCTGGCGCTGCCCGGCACGCTCTTCTTCAAGCGGCTGTGGTTCGTGGCTGAACGGATGCGGGTTTCCTCGCAAGCCGAGGTCTTTCGCGTCTACTATCACAGTCCGTTCCTTGTCGCGGCGTCGGTCGCGGTGGCGCTTCTGTTCGCCATCGGCTTTGCCGGATTGCAGATCCGGGCGATCTCCGAGTTCGCGGAACTTATGACCGGCGGCGCCGTTTCCCGGCTCACCGCCAGCGTCGTGCTCGGCTTCCTGCTGTTTGCCGGGACCGGGATCGGCGGCATGCGCGCGATCGGCTATTTCGGCGTGGTGCAAACGGTTCTGGCCTTCGCGGCCATCGTGGTGCTGTCCGGCTTCGCCGTGATCTGGAGCGGCGGATTTGCGGCGCTCAATTCCGGACTTCTGCAGCTTTCGGCGACGGAAGGCTCGGCCGGGCTGTTCAGCGTCAGCGGGGTGATCCGCTTCACCGCCGGCCTCGGTCGTGGCGGCGAGCTCGTCGAGGCCAATACGGCGCTTGCAAATCTCAGTTTCGCTTTCGCGCTGATGGGTTTACAGGCAAGTCCGCTGGTGCTGAAACTGGTGTTCTCAACCCGCAGTCCGAACGGGATCGCTGCCGGTCAGACCTGGGTGACCGCGGGTTTCTTCGGCGCGATCATTGCCTTCTGCATTGCACTCACGGGTGCGGCAGGGCTTGCAAACGAGGATCTCGGTCTTGCCGGCATCCTCGGGTCGCTGCAGTCGAATTCGCCCTGGTTCGCGGCCTGGATCTTCATCGGCGTCGCCGCCGGGGTGCAACTGCTCGCCGGACTGGCGCTCTTTGCCGCGGGCGAAGGCCTGATCCGGCACATCTACCGGCCCTATTTCAATTCGCGCCTGAGCAAGCGCGGCGCGATCACCCTGACCCGCATCGCGATCGCGGTGCTTGCGGTGGTTGCCATGGTGATGGAGAACCTGACGCCGGTCACGCTTTCCGCGCTGGCGGCTCTCGCTTTGCCGATGGCGTTTCAGCTGTGGACCCCGCTCCTGGGGGTGACCTGGCTTTCCTGGATCACCCGTCCGGCGGCGGTGACGGGCGTCGGGTTCGGCTTCGCCGGCGTGCTGCTGACCGAGCCGCTCGGGTATCAGGTCCTGTCCTTCTTCGGGCTGGAGCTGCCCTGGGGGCGCTGGCCCTGGACCATCCACTCCGCGCTGTGGGGAATGGCCGCCAATGTCGCGGCCGTGCTGATCATCTCGGCGATCACCAACCGCGATGCGCTGGGCGCGGAAGCGCGCGAGGTCCGCAAGCTGTTTTCGGGTCGTCTCGCCGTATCGGACAAGGCCCGCACGCTCACTTCAACCGCGTGGTCGGTGACGCTTGCCTGGTTCTTTCTCGCCGTGGGCCCCGGGCTGATCTTCGGCAACGCGGCCTTTGTCGCGACGGGCGAGGCGGGGCCGGTCTGGCTCCTCGGCATGCCCTCGATCTGGGCCTGGTCGCTGGCCGGCTGGATCTGCGGCGTCGGGCTGATCTGGTTTCTCTCCTACAAGATGGAGATGGCAAGCCCCGTCCATGTCGCGATCCCGCCCTACGAGCCGCCGTTGCGGCTGACCAGGGACAAGACCGCCCAGGAGCAGGAGCGGCTGCGGACACTCGTGCTGACAGGAGCTATCGGGTTCGTTCTGGCGGTGCTGCTGGCGTTCAGTTTCGGGGGCTGAAAGCCCCATAAGTTTGGAGAATATGATGAATCCCTTCACGTTCAATACCTCGAAGTCGATCCAGTACGGCGCAGGGGCGCTCAACCGCATCGGCGAGCTGGTAAGGACCCAGATCGGCGATCGGGTGATGCTGGTCACCGACCCGGGCATGATGTCGACCGGTATTGTCGACCGGACCTTGAAGCTCCTTTCCGACGCCGGCGTCCATGTTGACTTGTTCAAGGATGTCGAGGCTGATCCGCCGGAAGCCGTGATCCTCAAGGCGACCGAGCAGGCGAAGGCGGCCGGTATTTCAGGCGTCGTCGGTCTCGGCGGCGGCTCGTCGCTCGATGTGGCCAAGCTTGTCGCGCTGCTGGCGCTCGGCAGGGAGGACTTGAAGGACGTCTACGGCGTTGGCAACGCCAAGGGCCCGAGGCTGCCCCTGATCCTGGTGCCGACGACATCGGGGACCGGGTCGGAGGTGACCCCGATCTCGATCGTGACGACCGGCACCAACCAGAAGATGGGCGTGGTCACTCCGGTGATCCTGCCCGATGTCGCGCTGCTCGACCCGGAGCTTACCTACGGCCTTCCGGCGCATGTGACGGCGGCCACCGGCATCGACGCCATGGTGCACGCGATCGAGGCCTATGCCTCGGCGAGCGCCAACAACAATCCGGTCTCGCGCCTGCTCGCCACCCAGGCGCTCACCATTATGGGGCGGTCGATCCTCAAGGCGGTGCACGAGGGCTCGGATGTCGAGGCGCGCGCGGACATGCTGCTCGGCTCGATGCTTGCTGGCCAGGCCTTCGCCAATTCGCCGGTGGCGGCCGTGCACGCGCTCGCCTATCCGCTGGGCGGGCATTTCCACATCCCGCACGGGCTTTCCAACGCGCTGGTGCTGCCGCATGTGCTCCGGTTCAACGTGGTGACCTCGCCGCAACCCTATGCGGAGCTTGCCCCTTACGCCTTTCCCGACCTTTCGGAGCTTGAAGGACAGGAGCGCGCGGCGGCATTCTGCGACCGGCTCGCGGACCTTTCCCGCGACTGCGGGCTTCAACCCAATTTGCGGGCCATGGGCATCCCGGAGGATATCCTGCCCAGATTGGCTTCGGACGCGATGAACCAGACCCGGCTTCTGGTCAACAATCCGCGCCCGGTGACCGAAGCCGATGCCTTGGCGATCTATCGCGCCGCCTACTGAAAGACGGCTGAAGAAAGGACCAGTCATGACGCTTTCCCTCTCCGATCCGGCCTTGCTCGAAACCCGCGCCTTTCTCGGCGGCGAATGGACCAGCGGCTCAAGGACCTTCAGGGTCAACAATCCGGCCACCGGCGAGCTGGTCGCGGAAGTGGCCGACCTGAGCGCCGAGGACACAAGGACAGCGATCGACATCGCCTACGAGGCGCAAAAGGCGTGGAGGGCGAAGACCGCCAAGGAACGCTGCGCGATTCTGCTCAAGTGGAATGATCTCCTGCTCGAAAACCAGGAAGACCTGGCGAAGATCCTGACGGCCGAGATGGGCAAGCCGCTGGCTGAAGCGAGGGGCGAAATTGCCTATGGCGCATCCTTCATCCAATGGTTCGCCGAAGAGGGTCGCCGGGTCTATGGCGACGTCATCCCGGGCCACCAGGCCGACAAGCGCATCATCGTCATCAAGCAGCCGATCGGCGTCGTCGGCTCAATCACGCCGTGGAACTTCCCCAACGCGATGATCGCGCGCAAGGTCGCCCCGGCGCTCGCATCGGGCTGCACCTTCGTCGGCCGTCCGGCCGAGAAATCCCCGCTCTCCGCCCTCGCCATGGCGGTGCTGGGCGAACGCGCCGGCATTCCGAAGGGCGTGCTTTCGATCATCACCGGTTCGGATTCGAAGGGGATCGGCCAGGAGCTCTGCGGCAATCCGAAGGTTCGCAAGCTCACTTTCACCGGTTCCACCGAGGTCGGGCGCATCCTGATGACGCAGTGCGCCCATGACATCAAGAAACTGTCGCTCGAACTTGGCGGCAACGCGCCGTTCCTCGTTTTCAACGACGCCGACCTCGACAAGGCCGTCGAGGGAGCGATGATCGCCAAGTACCGCAATTCCGGCCAAACTTGCGTCTGCGCCAACCGCATCTATGCCCAGAGCGGGATAACGGAGGCCTTCGCGGAGAAGCTGACCGCGGCGACTTCGAAGCTCAAGGTCGGCAACGGCATGCAGGACGGGGTGGCGATTGGGCCGCTGATCGACGAGGCGGGACTGAAGAAGGTCGAGGACCATGTCGCCGACGCCGTCGGCAAGGGCGCCCGCGTGATGATCGGCGGCAAGCGTTCCGACCTCGGCGGCACCTTCTTCCAGCCGACGGTGCTGACGGGCGTAACCAAGGGAATGAAGGTGCTGTCGGAGGAAACCTTCGGCCCGGTGGCGCCGATAGTCGCCTTCGATACGATCGAGGAAGGCATCGCGCTCGCCAACGACACCGAATTCGGCCTCGCCGCCTATTTCTACGCCCGCGACATCTCCACGGTCTGGAAGGTTGCCGAGGAGATCGAAAGCGGCATGGTCGGCATCAATACGGGCCTTGTGTCCACCGCGGAGGCGCCGTTCGGGGGCATAAAATCCTCGGGTCTCGGCCGCGAGGGTTCGAAATACGGCATCGAGGATTTCCTTGAAATCAAATATCTGTGCCTGAGCGTCTGATCACCCAAGGCTGTCGCTTGGCAGTTAATTGGGGTCTTCCTCAGTTGCGGTCAGGCGGAAGTATGCAAGGGGAAGTCACCAACTTCGGCACTCAGGATCGGCCCCACTTGATCGTCTATGTCCGCGATCCAGACGGCAACATTTTAGAGTTGGAACAATCCGCAAGCTGATGGAAAGCGGCCATTCGACTAACGGCCACGAACATCCCCTTCATCCAAATATCCGACATTGGGGCGATGTCACGGTAACGTCTTTTGAGTAGCGGCTGCGATAGACGCACGTTCATGAACACTTCGCCAGTCAGCTACAAGCGCATCGCTTCCCACCCCAGATCATCGCGCACACGGTCTGGCTCTACTTTCGGTTTCCGCTAAGCCTGCGCCTTGTCGAGGAATTGTTGCTGGAGCGCGGCATTGCTGTCTCCTATGAAACAATCCGCCGCTGGGGAAAGAAGTTCGGCCCGGATTATGCGCGCCGCCTTCACCGCAAGAGGCCCAGCGGGTACGATGTATGGCATCTGGACGAGGTGGTCATCACCATTGCAGGCAGGAAACACTGGCTATGGCGGGCCGTCGATCAGGACGGGTATGTGCTAGACGAAATCGTCCAGAACCGCCGCAACACTAAGGCTGCCAGGCGATTGCTGACCCGCCTTCTGAAGAAGCAGGGTATCGCCCCGAAGCGGATAATTACTGACAAATTGCGCTCCTATGGAGCAGCCCGGCGACAGGTCATGCCGCACGTAGAACACCGATCCCACAAAGGGCTGAACAACCGGGCAGAGAATTCTCATGTGCCGCTGCGAAAACGGGAGCGGACGATGCAAGGCTTCCGATCACCGGGAGGCCTTCAGCGCTTCGTCTCGGTCTTCTCCGCTGTCCGTAACCTCATCGTCCCACCCCGCTCAAAACGCTCGGCATTGCAAAACCGCGTTCACCGCATCCAGGCGATCGCAGAATGGAAAGCTGCGGCCGGAGCGATGGCCTGAGAACAATCCCCAAAACCGAATGTCGCCCGTGCATCCGAATTCAAGTTAAGGTGACATCGCCCTACGTCGCGTGCGGCAACACTTTCGGTCCGAGGCGGCCAATAAAAAGTTGACCGCGAACGTCAGAATTCGCGATAGTCCTGATCAGAGTTCTTTACCAAGATGGATCGCAATTGTTTCCGCTTCACGAAGACACGATCTTTCAATTGGCCATCCTTGCGGTTGGCGCTTGTATGGCATTCTTCACATTTGAATTTTGGACATTTGCATGATATCTAGAAAATTCATCTAGAAATGAGAGTTGCCATGGGCCTTAGTATCAAGACCGAAGAAGCCGACAGACTGGCGCGGGAGTTGTCCCGCCTTACCGGCGAGACCATGACCGACGCTATCACCAAAGCCATGCGCGAGCGACTTGAACGGCTGCGCGCTGAGCAGGAGGCGAACCGCGACTACGTTGCACGCATGAAGTCTTTCGTGCGGGAGCGGACCGCCCGATATGATTGCCGCCCGGTTACCAAACGGGAATGGGATGAAGCTGTTGGAGACACGCCCGAGCATTTGGGTTTTCCAAAATGATGGTGGTGGACAGTTCTGCCATCATTGCCATTCTGTTTGAGGAGCCGGAAGGCGCCGAATGCATGACGGCGCTTCAAAACGATGCTTCGCGCCTCATATCGGCAGTGAACTATGTCGAAGTTGGCACTGTCATGGCCGGCAGGATCAGAAGCGGAGACCGACGCGAGGCGATAGCCGATCTGGACGCCTTCCTGACTGACTTCCGCATCGACATCGCTCCGGTTGATGACCAAATGGCCAGGGCAGCGATGAAGGCGAGGATCGATTATGGCCAAGGCTTCGGCACGCGTGGCGGGCTGAACTTTGGTGATTGCTTCGCCTATGCACTCGCCCAACAGCTTTCTGCGTCGTTGCTATATGTTGGCAACGATTTTGCATTGACCGACGTTCAGTCCGCCCTGGCAACATGATCCAGCCTACGGCAGAACAGCATAACTCCACAGTGTATCAGAATCGACCATGAGCTGGGCAGTTTGTATGCTTGCCACTTCTCCAACACTTTGGGCTGAGATCTTACTCTTGCGGATCGAGCTTCGCGTTGAGGCATCTTACCAAGCGCGCGTCGCAGAAACGGGTCGCTGGGATCTTCAACCCCGACCCGGCAATAACGCGCGTTCCATAATAAAGCTTTTGCGAGCTTTCCTTGTAGCCGCAAAGTTAAAGTGTCCCACATCTGCAAAGTAGAAGTGTCACACTCTGCCCCAATGAGAACAGGCAGAGAGTATGGGCATGGGATGGGTTGTGATGAGCGAGCGCGAGCTGAATCGGGTCGAAGTACTAAGCCAGGTGAGCCAAGGCCGGATGACGGCTGTAAATGCGGCCAACGTGTTGGGATTGAGTCGCCGACAGGTTCACAGGCTTCTGAAGACGTTTCAGTCTGAAGGTCCGGCGTCGATCCGGCACAAGGCCCGCGGTCGTGTGTCGAACAACCGGATTGATCCGGCGGTTCGGGAGTTCGCGGTGACGTTGGTCCGTGAGAAGTACATCGACTTCGGCCCGACATTCGCGGTTGAGAAGCTTGATGAAGACCACGGGCTGAAGGTCTCCCGCGAGACGCTCCGCAAATGGATGCAGGACGCCGGGATTTGGCTCTCGCGGAAGCAACGCCGCACGTTTCACCAGCCGCGCTTGCGCCGGGAATGCTTTGGCGAGTTGATCCAGATCGATGGCTCCGATCATCACTGGTTCGAGGACCGCGGGCCTTCCTGCACTCTGCTTGTCTTCATTGATGATGCGACCAGCACGCTGATGCACCTGGAGTTCGTGAAGTCCGAGAGCACGTTCAGCTATTTCGGCGCGCTGGAGGCTTATCTGCATGCGCATGGCCGCCCTGTGGCGTTCTACAGTGACAAACATTCGGTGTTTCGGGTCTCGAGCGAGGCTGCCAAGTCCGGCCACGGGATGACCCAGTTTGGCAGGGCTTTGAACGAGCTGAACATCGAGATCCTCTGCGCGAACAGCTCCCAGGCAAAGGGCCGCGTCGAACGTGCCAACCGGACGCTGCAGGATCGGCTAGTGAAGGAACTGCGCCTGGCAGGCATTTCTGACATGGCGGCGGCGAACGCGTTCCTCCCAGCCTTCATGGACCGCTACAACGCAAAGTTCGCCAAGACCCCGCGGCGCCCGGACAATCTGCACCGGCCCCTCAATACCGAGCGAGATCGGCTAGCTGACGTGCTCTGTTGGCGCGACGAACGCTATGTCGGCAACCAGCTCGCCTTTTCCTATGACCGGCAGCGCATCATCCTCGCAGAGAACGAGATCACGCGCGGCCTACCCGGCAAATATGTCGACAGCTATGAGTTCCCCGACGGCCGGCTGGAGTTCCGCTGGAAGGGTGTCTCGCTCCCCTACGCCGTCTTCGACAAGGACCAGCGCGTGACCCACGCCGCGATCACCGAGAACAAGCATCTGAGCGCCGTTCTGGAGCACATCAAGGCCGAACAGGACAAGGCTCCGCCAAAGAAACGCCGCGCGGGCAAACAGCGCTCACGTTACGAACCAACCGGCCGGAAGCCGTCGGGACGGCCCTCGCTGATGGAACCCTACTACGAAAGAAAGCGCGCCGAACGGGACGACCGCAAAGCCAGCCAGGGCTGCGATATTTGAGGTCTCCGCCCTGTCAGGCTTTGCTCCTCTCAGCGCCCAGGTGTGACACTTCTACTTTGCAGACCGGGTGACATTTCTACTTGGTTGCAACATTCCTTGTGGCAGCCAATTGAAGGAAAATTCAATATCCTTGACTCCCTTCGGATTTGAATCGACCGGGAAAACAGGCGACGTCCTGTGTGTGCTCGATAGCTGCAGGTCGGTACGGGCGGCCAAATCAGCGTAATGCTTGATCCAAAACATACGCCATATAAGTCATGTTTTGTTCTTTACCCGCCACTTGTGTCCATCAATCTTCAAGCTACAGACTAAGTGCCCGTTCCATTTCCTGATGTTCGAATGCGGGTTCCAGGCTGCGAAGGTCTGTGCCGGTCACACCATGGTTCCGGATGATGTCCCTCCAGGTACCGTTGATCTGCAGCGCCATGATGCGTGCCATCTCTTTGGCTTCGTTTGCGGCGAGGTTGAAGAACACGGCAGCCTCAAACGCGAGCTCCAGCGAAGCGGCAAACGGCTCACCTTCAATGATAGCTGTCTTGAGAAGGCGGTGGCGCTCGGGCTGCGGGTTGACATCAAAAAGCTGCGAAAGGCTCCAGCGGCCATCGCCGGCATAGACAAATCCATGGTTCTTGAGATGGTCGTCTGTGTTTGAGACCAAAATTGTGAACACGATCCGCGACCAGAGTTCGTGCAGATCTGCACGCGGGTTGTCGCTGTGTTGCTGGATGAATTGCGCAAGGTCCGTGTAAGCCCCCTGCTCGGCGCCGTGGCGTTCGATCGCTGTCCGGGCTGAGATGTACGGGATGCGCGCTGTGCTCTCCCGGTCAAAGCGCCGAATGAGGGCAACCGGACTCGCGGTTCGTTCCAGAACCAGGCGGGCATCGGGGGCGTTCAGGCCAACTTCACGAGCGAGCTTCAATGTAGCGACTTCGATCCGTTCGACAGGACTGGCATCGCCTGCGGAGGAGAATTTCGCAATCCAGAGCTGGTCATCGTCCAGTACATTGGCCTTTGGCCTTGCTCCCCCGATCGAACCTCCGGCTCCGGCCATCTGGCGCAGCGCCTCATTCGAAACTTCGCCGCCCCGTTCGATGCTGGCTGCGATAGCTTGCAACTCTTCGAGATCGATCAGTTGCGGAACCGGAGCGGCGCTCTCCCCCGTGATGATCTGGCCTCGACCATCACAGAACCGCAGTGCGCCTTGACGGGTCGTGTCGTCCGTCAGCGTCAGCATATCAAATTCGCTGAGACCAGAGCCATAGAGACGCTCCATCAACATGCGTCCCCAAGCGTCGGGTGCGGCATCCTGTAAGACGCCAGGCAGGCTGTCACGTTGATCGCCGCCCCGCCCTGAAGACGCAAAGAAAGGCGCCTGGCTGAGAGGCAAATCCGGAGCGATGGCGAAACTGCGAGCGCCCTCAACCCATTCCCGGTCATAGCTGAACTCGGAATACTGCCGGCCGCGCTCAAACGAAAAGCGCAATTTGCCCACATGCAACAGGCTGCGACCAAGGTGAACTTCAGCTTCTTGAGGCCCCGGGGCTGAGCGCCCGCGTAGGGACCGGGCATGGTCTGAGGTCGTCATCAGAAAGCAACGCCTTTGCGTACCCTCTTCTTGGTATCTGAGGCATCTTGTTGCTCATCCGACTCCTCCCGAGGCTGGACGGGCGTCTCTGACCTGAACGTGCGCCCACGCTTTGGCACAGCCTGAAGCGCTCGCGAGAGACCCACGGTATCGTTCTCTGGGGACATGAGGTCGGCCAGGATGGCCGGGCTGCCAAGAGCGGCAAGCACTGCGGCAAGATTGCCGATGCCAACACCGGGATCGCCTTTTTCCAGACGCATTAGCGTGCGTTCCGAAACATCGGCGCGCATCGCGAGTTCCGCCATGGTGAAACGCCGCGCAAGCCGCGCCTGGCGGATGTTCTGCCCCAGATCAGACAGAGATCGCATTGCTTTCAGGCTTGCCATTGTCGCCTCATAAGACGTGTTCAGATATAAAATATGTCATATATGGCGGTTTACGGACGGTCAAGCACGAGTCCGTCCTATGCCACCGAAGGAGAGTGGCTTTAAGCTGATGTGTTGCACCGATTGTGCCGCCCTGAAAGGACCGATCCTTGCACAAGCAGAATGTAGTTTTGTCAAAGACGGTCGGAAGTGTGCCGGCAAGTCCTATTTGCCCCGCTTGCGCTTCTGACCGAGACCCATTTCCTTCGCCAGACGCGAGCGCGCCTCCGCGTAAGCTGGGGCGACCATCGGGTAGTCAGCCGGCAGCTCCCATTTCTCGCGATATTGCTCAGGAGTCAGTCCGTGATTGGACATCAAGTGCCGCTTGAGGGATTTGTATTTCTGGCCGTCTTCGAGGCAAACCAAATGATCGCTCTGAACCGAGCGACGTACGCTGACTGCAGGTTTCTGCTTCTCCAAGACTTCCTCAGCCTGGGTAACAGTGCCGCCCAATGCCGCATGGACTTGTGAGAGACCGGTAATTTCTCTGGGGTCGGACACGGGTTGTTAGGCTCGATCAGTCCATCACCATCGTTTTGATCGGAGACAATGCGATGGCGGTGGAATGGACGATCACAATCGAGGGCAGGAACGAATTTGGCGATACGTGCCGAAAGGAGGTCCGCATCGACAAGAGCTGGGAGAGCCTGTTTGACGGTGACATTGGATTGTCCATCGACAATGGCAAGAAGATCATGTCGACGCTGCAGAACGCCGTCGTGAACCATGAGGCAGAGACCTATTCTCTCTTTCGCCGGGTCTGCCCGGACTGCCATACGTTCCGGCCGGTCAAGGATTATACGGCGCGCCGGATCCGAACCGTCTTCGGCACGGTGGAGGTCCGTAATCCTCGCTGGATGCTGTGCCGGGATTGCTGCCCTGGCATGGACGGCGCCTTCGCGCCGCTGAAGGAAATCTGTCCCGATCGAGCGACGCCTGAGCTGATGGAACTGACAGCACGGCTGGGGAGCATGATGCCTTACCGGCAGGCGGCGAAGGTGCTGGCTGATTTCCTGCCCGTTGAACCTACCGAGACACATGCGACCGTACGTAAGCGCACCATCAGGATCGGCGAGCGGCTCAACGAGCAGATCGTGCGGGAAACATGGCGGACGAGGGCTCAAACGGATGATCGATGCCAGCTTGAGATGCAACTTCCCGGCGATCG
>NZ_JACIYP010000073.1 GCF_014359905.1 Hoeflea sp.
GAGGTGTTGACGACAGTGGCCTTGGTTGCCCTTGTCATCGGCA
The DNA here is from genome assembly GCF_014359905.1 of Hoeflea sp. Classification (GTDB taxonomy): domain Bacteria; phylum Pseudomonadota; class Alphaproteobacteria; order Rhizobiales; family Rhizobiaceae; genus Hoeflea. Next base: position 44 of record NZ_JACIYP010000073.1, read on the forward strand.
TCATTGGACTTGTTGTTGCGGCATCATACCTGCGGCTCACCATGCCACCCGGGGACCGGATGGACAGGCTCTATCGGGCCGGCACAAGCCTCAACCGCCTGATCCTTCTACTTGGTCCGGTTCTGTTCTTGGCCGTTGTTGCATACGTGAAGTTGTATCAGGTAACCGGATAAATTGGGCACCCCGCCCGACATGTTGAAAGACCCGCAATGAGCGATGCCTCCGACCATCTCGTCCTGTTCATGCCCTCGGGCAAGCGCGGCCGCTTTCCCACCGACACGCCCGTGCTCGACGCCGCGCGGCAGCTGGGCGTGCATGTGGAAAGCGTCTGCGGCGGCCGCGGCATTTGCGGGCGCTGCCAGGTCGATGTGCAGGAAGGCGTCTTCGCCAAGCACGGCATCACCTCGTCCAACGACCACATCTCGCCCTTCGGCGGCAATGAGGTCCGGTATGCCGAGAAGCGTGACCTGAAGCCCGGCCGCAGGCTCTCCTGCTCGGCGAAGATTCTCGGCGATCTGGTGATCGACATCCCGCAGGACGCCGTGGTCAATGCGCAGGTGGTGCGCAAGGATTCCGACGGCCGCGTCATCGAGCGCAACCCGGCGGTCCACATGTGCTATGTCGAGGTCGAGGAGCCCGACATGCACAAGCCGCTGGGCGATCTGGACCGGCTGCTGCTGGCGATCGAGGCCGACTGGGGCTTCAAGAACCTCACCATCGACACCTACCTTCTGGGCCAGGTGCAGCAGATCCTGCGCAAGGGCAACTGGACGGTCACGGCGGCCGTGCATGAACCTGTCCATGGCGGACCGGCCACGCTGGTGGCCCTCTATCCGGGGCTGAAGAACGAAGCCTACGGCATTGCCTGCGATATCGGCTCCACCACCATCGCCATGCACCTGTCGTCGCTGCTGTCGGGCCGCACGCTTGCCTCGTCCGGCACGTCCAATCCGCAGATCCGCTTCGGCGAGGATCTGATGAGCCGCGTCTCCTATGTGATGATGAACCCCGAGGGCCGCGAGGGCATGACCACCGCCGTGCGCGAGGCGATCAACGGCCTGATCGACAAGGTCTGCAAGGAAGGCGAAATCGACCGCGCCGACATTCTCGACGCGGTCTTCGTCGGCAACCCCATCATGCACCATCTGTTCCTGGGCATCGATCCGACCGAACTCGGCGGCGCGCCATTCGCGCTCGCGGTCTCCGGCGCGGTCAACATCCGGTCGTCCGAGATCGACATCCCGCTCAATCCCGGCGCGCGCGTCTACATGCTGCCCTGCATCGCCGGCCATGTCGGCGCCGACGCGGCGGCCGCCACGCTCACCGAAGGCCCGCACCGCCAGGACGAGATGATGCTGCTCGTCGATGTCGGCACCAATGCCGAGATCGTGCTCGGCAACTCCATCCGCACGGTGGCCGCCTCCTCGCCCACAGGCCCGGCCTTCGAGGGCGCCGAGATCTCCTGCGGCCAGCGCGCCGCCCCCGGCGCCATCGAACGCATCCGCATCGATCCGGTCACGTTTGAGCCGCGCTACCGCGTCATCGGCATCGAGCCCTGGTCGGATGAACCGGGCTTTGACGAAGCGGCCAAGACCGTCGGCGTCACCGGCGTCTGCGGCTCCGGCATCATCGAGATCATCGCCGAGATGTATCTCGCCGGCATCATCACCGAGGACGGCGTCATCAACGGCGATCTCGCCGCCCGGAGCCCGCGCATTGTCGGCAACGGCCGCACCTTTTCCTATCTGCTGCGCGACGGCGAGCAGAAGCTGATGGTGACCCAGACCGATGTCCGCGCCATCCAGCTCGCCAAGGCCGCACTCTATGCCGGCGTCAAGCTGTTGATGGACAAGCAGGGCATCACCAGCGTCGATCGTATCGGGCTCGCCGGCGCCTTCGGCTCCTTCATCGATCCCAAATACGCCCTCGTGCTGGGTCTGGTCCCCGATTGCGATCTCGACAAGGTCAAGGCTGTGGGCAACGCCGCGGGCACCGGCGCCCGCATGGCGCTTCTGAACCGCAACCACCGCCGCGAGATCGAGCACACCGTCACGCGCATCGAGAAGATCGAAACCGCGCTGGAGCCCAAATTCCAGGAGCATTTCGTCAACGCCATGGCCTTTCCCAACAAGGTCGACGCCTTCCCGAAGCTCACCGAAGTGGTGAAATTGCCCGAGCGCTCGATGGACACCGACGCCGCCGACGGCATCGAACCCGGCGCCGGCCGCCGGCGCGGCGGGCGCCGACGGGGCTGACGGCCGGCGGGCCGGCAACACTCAAGCCCGTCCGCCCCAGGTCATCACCCGGTGCCCCCACCGTCGTCATCCTTGGCCCGCATTCACCGCCGTCACCCTCGCCCCTGTGGCGAGGGTCTTCAGGCGCACGCGCCGCAACAGCCTGACCAATGGAATCGCCCATGGGTCGGCAGATCCGCGGGACAGAACCGAGGAGAACGGTGAGGCGCGGGTCGCGGCCGCATCACCCTCGCCCGCGTGGCCAGAGTCAGAAGGCGCGAGGGCACGGCCGCTCTTTACCCGAATCGAACCTGCATCTACGCATTTGCCATGCCCCCTTTCCTCCGCTCCCCGCTGTTTCTGGTTCTGGCCCTCTGGGCGGCAGGGTTGGGCGCAGCGGCGCAATTCGCCAAGATCGTGGTGATCTTTCCCGAACTGCAGGCCCATTACGGCGAGACCGGCGCCGCCTCGGGCTACCTGGTCTCGCTGATCTCCGTCATCGGCCTGCTGCTCGGTCTCATCGCCGGCATCATCGCCATCCAGATCGGCGTGCGCCGGCTGCTGCTGTGGGGTCTCTGGCTGGGGGCCGCGATCTCCGCCTGGCAGGCCACCCTGCCCGGGTTCGAAGCGATGCTGGCGAGCCGGCTCCTGGAAGGCCTGTCGCATCTGGCGATCGTCGTCTCCGCGCCGACGCTGATCGCCGAGCTGTCGGCGCGCCGCCATCAGGGCTTCGCGCTCACCCTGTGGGGGAGCTATTTCGGCGTGGCCTTCGCCGTCATCGCGCTGGCGGCCCCTTGGGTCCTCGCCACATTCGGCCTGCCCGGCCTGCCGGCGATCCATGCCGTCTACATGGCCGCTGTCGCAACCCTGCTCACGCTGACGCTGCCCTCGGTCGACCGCCGCGACGCGCCCCCGTGGCCATCGCCCGCCGACATCGCCCGGCGTCATCTCGCGGCCTATTCCTCGGCCTTCATCGCCGCCCCGGCTCTGGGCTGGCTGTTCTACACCCTGACCTTCGTCTCGATGCTCGCCATCCTGCCCTCGATGCTGGATCCCGGCATCCGCGCCTTCGCCACAGCCGCCATGCCGCTTGCCAGCATCGCCTCGTCGATGACCATCGGCACGCTGCTGCTGAGGTATCTATCGGCGGTCACGGTGATTGTCTCAGGCTTTGCCGTCGCCATCCTGCTGGTGCTGGTCTTCCTGCTGGCTGGGCCGGCCCCCTAGCTGTTCATCGCGCTGTTTGCCGCCCTGGGGCTGGTGCAGGGCGCAAGTTTTGCCGCGGTGCCGCAGCTCAACGCCGCGCTGCCCGACCGGGCGCTCGCCAATGGCGGCATTGCGCAAACCGGCAACCTGGGCAATGCGCTCGGCACGCCAGCACTGCTTGCCGTCACCGCCACCGGCGCCGCCGCGGCCCTGCCGGCGCTGCTGATGGTCTGCTACGCGTCGGCGATCGCCGTGCATCTGGCGATGGCGCGCAGCCGCGCCGCAACGGCCCGCGCCTCGAGGCCCAAAGGCTGAGCCGGAGCCCGGATCACTCGGGCCAGATATACTTGCCGCGGGCCCAGCCGAGCTCGGCGTCGTTGGTCATCACCTGGCACCAGACATTGGCCCGCTTCATCCGCGCGTATTTCCAGGACGCGCTGCCGGAGCCGTCGATCCGGAACGAGACATTGGTGACGATGTTCTTGCAGCGGCCGGTCAGGCTGATCGGCTCGTTGAGCAGGTAAGCATCGATGATTCTCGAATTGGCGCCTGGCCATTTGCGGATGTTGAGCGCATCGTCGGGCGCGATCGCCGTCACGGTGCCGGCGGTGAATGCCGATGACAGGGCCGGAACGGTGGCGGTGGCGGTGGTCACGGCCGCAAGGGCCAAAAGCATGCGGATGGATGAAGTCATGATCGTGTCTCCCTTTGTGAGCGCCGTCACGCGTGCGCCAATGTCAGAAGATTAGAAATACCCGCCTGTATTTGTCCTGAATGCACCGTTCAGAAAGGGTTCATCACCGCGCCATCCCAATCAAGGGGCTTCGAACGCCCCGGTCTCGCTGAAATGCTGGAACCGGGCACGGAAGTGATCGCTGAGCGCCATCACCTGCGGCGACGGGTCCGCCGCCACTTTCAGCAGCAGATGGTATTTGCCCGGCGCGGGAAGCCCGCAATCCTCGTCAAGGACCTGGATGTCGGATCCGAGAAAGCTCCGCCCCATCGGCGCGATGGCAAGATCGGCCAGGATCGCCGACCGCTGCCCCGCGGAATGGGAGGTCATGAACGCCACCCGGTAGGACCGGCCCACCTTCTCGAGCGCCGCAAGCGCACTGTCGCGCCAGACGCAGCCCTCGTCCCACATGGAGACCGGCAGCGGGTCCATCAGGTAGGCCTGCCCACCCTTGGCTCCGGCCCAGACGATGTCATCGGTCATCAGCACCTCGCCGGGCTCCGGCGTCTGGTCGCGCATGCAGCTGATCAGGGCGATATCAATATGGCCCGAGGCAAAGCGCTTGAGCAGGCTGGTGGACTGGTCGATCACCACATCCACCACGACCGAGGGGTGCGACTTGGCAAACAGCTTCAAGACCGAGGGTAGCACCGCCTCACCATAGTCGGATGGCGACCCGATCCGCACGACGCCCGAGACATCGGAGGTGACAAAGCGCGAGATCGCTTCCCGGTTGAGCGCGATCAGCCGCCGTGCATAGCCCAGCAGAACCGCGCCATCATGGGTCAGCGACACATTGCGGGCGTCCCGCAGGAACACCGAAACGCCAAGTTGCTCCTCGAGCCGCTTGATCTGCATCGAGACCGCCGACGGCGTCCGGTAGATCCGCGCGGCCGCGGCTGTGAAGCTGCCGGTCTCGGCAATGGCGACGAAGCTGCGCAGCACGTCGGGGTCCAGCATCATGAGCGGATGATTGAGCGGTGCGTTCATGGCGTTCAATTCCGTTGATCGTTGGTGTCAATTCATTTCGTTTGATTGAATCATGCATCGACGCGATGCTGTTGTCAATCCAGTCAGGCTGGTCAACACCGATCAAGGAGACACACCAATGTTCGGCTTCTCTCTCATCGCCCGGAAGGCGCGCCTGTGGCGGGCTCAGCAACAGCGCGCGGCCCTGGAATCTTTACTGATGAACCTTCCCCGCGAACTGCAAAAGGACATCGGCTGGCCCGCCCCCAGGGAAATGCCATCGCTGCGCAGCCCGCAAACCGGCATCGACGTCCATCCCATGCTGTAAAGCGCATTTCCCAATCCCGACCCATGTCGCATGGCGAAAATTCCGTTGTTGCTCCAGTGACAAATCGCGAAATTTGTGGCCTGATCGCGACATGGGCCTCGCGGGGGCGCGCACAGGGAATTGGGCATGCTCTCAACGACGAAGCACAAGCGGTCGATTGTCTTTTTCATGGTTCCGGAATTTTCCATGATCGCCTTTTCCATGGCGATCGAGCCCTTGCGGCTGGCCAACCGGATGCTGGGCTATGACTGCTACACATGGCGCCTGGCGTCGCATGACGGCGCTCCGGTGCCCGCGTCCAACGGGGTCGTGGTCGCCGTCAACACCTCGCTTGCCGATGAACGCCGCAGCCTGTCGGGCGAGAACCGGCCGACCATGGTGTTCGTCTGTTCCGGCGTCAATGTCGAGCGATTCGACAACAAGTCGGTGCTCGCCTGGCTGCGCGAGGAGCACAATCGCGGCGTCGCCATCGGCGGCTTGTGCACCGGCGCACACATCCTGGCCAAGGCCGGACTGCTCTCGGGCCGTCGCTGCGCCATCCATTGGGAGAACCTGCCGGGCTTTTCCGAAGCCTTCCCCAAGGCCCATGTCTATGCCGATCTGTATGAGATCGACGGCAACATTCACACCTGCGCCGGCGGCACCGCGGCGCTCGACATGATGCTGAGCCTGATCGGCGATGACCATGACGACACCCTGGTCAACCGCATCTGCGAGATGGCGCTGACCGACCGTGTCCGCAACGCCCACGACCGCCAGCGGCTGCCGCTGCGCGCCCGTCTCGGCGTCCAGAACGCCAAGGTGCTGTCGATCATCGAGCTGATGGAGGCCAATCTGTCCGAACCGCTGTCGCTGATCGAGATCGCCGACGACGCCGGCCTGTCGCGGCGCCAGATCGAGCGCCTGTTCCGCCAGGAAATGGGCCGTTCGCCGGCGCGCTACTATCTCGAGATCCGGCTCGACCGGGCGCGGCACCTGCTGATCCAGTCCCCGATGCCGGTGGTCGAGGTGGCGGTTGCCTGCGGCTTTGTCTCCGCCTCGCATTTTTCCAAATGCTACCGCGAACTCTACAACCGTTCGCCCCAGCAGGAGCGCGCCGAGCGCAAGCAGTACCAGGCTGCGGCATAGGCCGGGATTCCCGCCTCAGGCAGACGCAGCGACAATCGGCAGCAGCGACGCTGCCTTTTTCAAGGCTTCCATCTTCACCAGGATGCCGATGTTCTGGGCGATGCGGCACTGGAATTCTTCCTGGACGAAGGGGCGGTAGAGAAAGTCGCTCGCCCCTGCCTTGAGAAAACTCGCCGAAAGTTCCGGGTCGTTCGAATTTGAAATGCCGATGATACGCAGCACATCGTCGGAATAGTTGCGGCGCAGTTTCCGGGTCAGTTGATAGCCGTCCATATCGCCCATGTGATAATCGGTGAGCACCAGACTGATGTCCGGATTGGCCTCGATGGCTTCGAGCGCCTCCTGCCCCGAGGCCGCTTCGACAATCTCGAATTTCTGCGCCGTGAGCATCGACGACAGGATGCTGCGCTGGGTTTTCGTGTCGTCGACCACCAGAATGCGGAAATCCCGGTTGGAAATGATGCGGCCAACCGCCGAGACAATCTCGTCGAAAGCCCGGTCATTGTCCTTGATGACGTAGTCCAGCACGTTCTTTTTCAGGATGCTCTTGCGGGTGTTGAAGTCGAACTTGCCGGTGAACACGATGGTCGGCAGGTCGATTTCCAGGGCGTAGTCGAGCGCCTCGCAATGGGGCGAATCGGGCAGGTTGAGGTCGGTCACGGCGACGAAGAACCCGTGATCGGCGCCGGCGGCCGCTTGCCGCATTTCGGCCAATGAGCTGCAGGTGACGACATCGACGCCCAGATCGGTTTCGAACCGGTATTTCAGCGCCGATGTGAACATGCGCGAATCTTCGACAAGCAGGACACGCAGCCGTTCGGGCGGGGTCGCAAGACTGGCGCGCATCCCGGCGTCTTTTTTCGCTCTAGGCAAAGCAGCTACTCCAATTGCGCGCGGTTTCGGCCGCACGACTGAGAAAATTGCCCTGACAAGGTCAGGCGACCTTTGCCGCAGCGCGGCTCCCCATCCATCTCCGCGCCGACTTGATCTGGTCAAGCGTGTCGAGGTTCTGATTGACGCGGCAGTAGAATTCCTCATCGATATAGGGCCGCAGCATGAAATCATTGCCGCCCGCCTTCAGGAACCGGGCTGAGAGCATCCGGTTGTCGGAGGAGGAAACGCCGATGATCCTGAGCTCATGGCTTCCGCGCACGGCGCGCAAACGCCGCGTCAGCTCGAAGCCGTCGATATCGGGCATGTTGTAGTCGGTGATCACCAGGCCGATATCCGGGGTGACCTTGAGAATATCGAGCGCCTGGGCGCCGCTTTCGGCGGCGCTGACCTTGAAGTTGAACCGCTCGAGCCGGCTGCGCAGAAGCGCGCGCGCGGTGGCGCTGTCATCGACGATGAGCACGTGATGGCGGTGATTGGTGAGAAAGCGGCAGACGGATTCGGCCAGCAGATCGATCGCCAGGACAGTGTCCTTGATGACGTAATCGACGATGTCGCGGGCCAGGATGCCTTCGCGCGTCGATTCGTGGAAGGTTCCGGTGAACACGATGATCGGGATCGACAGATCAGCCAGGTAGCCCAGCGCCTCGCCGTTTTCAGCGCCCGGCAGGTTGATGTTGGAAATCGCCAGCGTGATCGGCCGTTCGTCGTAGTCGAACGCCAGCTGCAGCTCTTCGAAACTGCGGCACACCTCGATGTCGATGTCGAAATTCTCCTTCAGCGTCTGCCCGATCATGGAGGTGAACACATTGGAATCTTCCGCCACGATGATGCGGTGGGACCCGAGCGACCCGCCGGAATACTGCATACCTGAAAGTCCGATGAACATGCGCCTACCCCTTCAATCGATCGAAACTACCAACGCGCCGATTGAATTTCAGTTAACGGTTGATGCCGGCCTGGCATACAGCCATCGCCGCCCGGCCGGTCCCGCGTCCGGGGCGGGTCGCTCCGTCAGCCGCCCGCCCTGCTGCGGGACCGGGCTGTTTCGCATAATATTGAATTTTTTCAGATGGCTATACGACACCGACGGTTATCAACGACGCCGTCGCACCTGTCCTGGATCGTTGACGGCAGCGGGTTCTTGCCATTGAAATCTGGTATCGGCGAAAACCGCCCGATGCCCCTTGGATCTCAATCGCAGGCCGTTCATCACGGTTCATCGAACATCCAGCGCCGCTGCTCCCAGATCTTTTCGCCGATCAGGCAATCATAGGGCTCCGTTGAGGGCCGCAAAGGCTGGGGCAAGGCCTGGGCGTGGACGACGGCCGGCAGTTCGTCGGGCAGGCTGCCGATCTCGAGGATCAGCTTGCGGCGGATCGCCTCGGGAAACTGCTCCCAGCTCCTGACCGGCACCAGGAAGCTCCCCGGCCCGCCGATCACGCATTCGGAATAATAGGTGTCCAGATCGCCGATGTTGAAGCCCCCGCCCGGCCCGTCGCTGGTCATCAGCGGCAGTCCGTTGATGACGATGCGGCTCGCCAGCGCTTCCTCCCGGGCGCTCAGCACCGGTCCGCCATGATTGTTGGGGCCGTCGCCCGACACATCGATCACCTTGCGGAATCCGTCGAACGGTGCCTCGTCCAGCCGCTTCACCGCGTGCTTGATGGCGCCTGAAATCGACGTGCGCCGCTGCGCCAGAGGCATCGATTGAAGCACGAGCGCCGACAGCCGGTCCGCGTCATCCGCGGTTTCCACCAGCGTCCAGTCGAACACCTCGCGGATCGAGCCGCTGCCCGCCCATTCGAACATGGTGATGGCGATGCGGCCATAGGCGCCTTGCGCGATGGCGCGCACGACGTCGGGATGATTGAGCGCCGCCGCATAGCCTTCGCGCTGGATCGCGAGCTCCCGCGGCGACATCGACCGCGACACATCGACCGCCAGCACCAGCGCCACATCGACAGGCTCCTGAGCCTGCGCGCCCGGAAGGGCCGCAACCAGACCCGCAGCCGTGAGAAGCGCCGTGATCCATCTTGCCATGGGGCAAGTTTAGCACGGAGCGAGGACGGGCCGAAGCCGGTTTTTCACACGACGAGGGAGGAGATGCGGCGGCTTCTATGCCGCCAGGGGGTGCGGTGCATGTATCGGCGTGGCGCTCGCCAGTTCCAGTGAGCCGATCCTTGCCTAGTCGGCCGCGATCGGCAGCGCCGAGAGCTTGAGCCCCATCGCTTTCATTAGCTTGAGCACGGTCACGAATTCCGGATTGCCGGTCTCGCCAAGCGCCTTGTAAAGGCTCTCGCGACCGAGCCCCGCCTCTTCCGCGACCGCAGTCATACCAAGCGAGCGCGCCACGGTGCCGAGCGCCCGGCGGATCTGGGCCACATCGCCGTCCTCAAGCGCCGCCGCCATGTAGTCGGCGCGCGCTTCCGGGCTGTCGAGATAGTCTGATGCATCGAAGCGGGGCATGTCCTTAATGGAGGTCATTGGGCCAATCCTTCAATTCCCTTGCCAGCCTTTTGGCTGTCTCCACGTCTCTCTTTTGGCTGCTCTTGTCCCCACCGCACAGGAGTACCACGACCAGGGAACCGCGCTGGACATAATAGACCCTGTAGCCCGGACCATGGTCGATGCGCAGTTCCTGGACACCCTCTCCTACGCCCTTGTGATCACCGAAGTTACCATCAGCGATCCGTTCGATCCGCAAGATAATCTTTGAAACAGCGCGCCTGTCTCGAAGTGCGCGCATCCAGCGGTCAAAGATCGGGTGTCGGCGAATGTCCATCACTGTATCCCATGAGATACAAATCTTCAAGCAAGATGTACCATAAGATTATCGGCAGCGGCTTCTGCCACGCGAACCGTCCCTCCTGCCTACTTCCACCACTGCGCATACAGCCTAAACCGCGCACAGCAATACACGCGTAAGTCGCAACGATGTCAAACGCGTTATCGAACAGAAACCCGCCGGCCTCTCGACGGGATCAATTCACGCCCCGTCGTTCACCCCTCGCCTCAGCTCCGCGGCTTCACATTCTCCGGGTCATACAGCGGCTTGTAGCCCACAGCCGCCACCTCCACCGGATAGGCTTCGTTGAAATACTCCACAGTCAGCATCCGCCCCACCTGGCAGTAGTCCCAGGGCAGATAGGCGAGCGCGATGTTCTTGCCGATGGTCGGGCCGTAGGCGATCGAGGTCGTGTAGGAGCGGCGGCCGAGCGCATCGACGAGCACCGCGCCGGTCGCAGAATCCATCACCGGCAACGTGCCGACGGGATAGCGCTTCACGCCCTTCGAGTCGACATTGTCGGTCATCACCAATGTACACAACATCGCCGGCTGGTGCTTGCGCGCCTTGTATTCGAGATGCTTCGCCTTGCCGCGGAAATCGGCCTCCTTGACCTTCGGGCGCGCCAGATCGGCTTCCAGCAGATTGTATTGGGTCAGGAGATCGGCGTTCTGCAGGCGCAGGCTCTTTTCCATGCGGCGTGAATTGGCATAGGTCTCGATGCCGAAGGCCATGACGCCGGTCGCGCGCAGCGCATCCCAGACGGCAAGCCCGTCCTCGTACTTCATATGCAGCTCCCAGCCCTGCTCGCCGACATAGGAGATGCGGAAGGCGGTGACGGACTTGCCGGCGATCGTGATTGGCTTGATCGCGGCGAAGGGGAAGTTTTCGGGATCGAGGCCCGCCGGATCGGCAACTGCCTTCTTCAGGGTCGTCCGCGCATTCGGCCCCCAGATGCCGATGGTGATGTATTGCTCCGACGTGTCGGTAATGGTGACGTCGAGGCCGCGGTCCTCGGCCACGCGCTTCATGTAGTGGAAGTCGCGCGGGCCGGCGTCGGCGCCGTTGACCAGGCGGCAGCGGTCGGCGAGCCGGAAGACGGTGAAGTCGGCGCGCACCATGCCCTCGTCGTCGAGGAAATGGGTGTAGATGCCCTTGCCGATGTTGCCGTCGCCGCCGATCTTCGCCGCGCACAGCCATTCGAGCAACGCGACATGGTCGGGGCCTTCGATGTCGACCATGTGGAAATGCGACAGGTTGACGATGCCGCAATCCTCGCTCATCGCCAGGTGCTCGGCATTGGAGACGCGCCAGAAATGGCGGCTGTCCCACTCGTTCTCGCGCACCGGAACCTGGGCGCCGTATTTTTGCAGCAGATTCTCGTTGGCGGCGTAGCCATGCGCCCGCTCCCAGCCGCCGAGCTCCATGAAGTGCCCCCCGAGTTCCACTTCGCGCTCGTAAAACGGCGATCGCTTGACGTTGCGGCTGGTGGCGTAGGGCTCGCGCGGATGGATGGCCGGGAAGTAGATCTTCTGCGCCGCTTCGTAACAGCGGTTGGCGATGAACTCCTCGGTCAGCTGGTGCGGGTAGAAGCGCGCATAGTCGATCGAGTTGTGGTCGATCTCGGTGCGGCCGTCCGTCATCCAGTCGGCGATCAGCTTGCCATAGCCGGGGCCGTCCTTGACCCAGATGGCGACGCAATACCACAGGCCGCGCACCTTCTGGCTCTCGCCGCAGGAAGGCCCGCCGGCGGCGGAGACCTGCAGCAGGCCGTTGAAGGAATGGCTTTCATTGTAGCCGAGTTCGCCGAGGATCGGCGTGAGTTCCATGGCGCGTTCAAGCGGCGCGATGATCTGCTCCATGTCGAGATCGCGCTGCGACGGCGACAGCCGCGCCTCGTGCTTTTCCAGAATCTCGCGCGGATGGCACAGGCGCGGATTGTCGGTCTCGTAATAGCCCCACTCGATCTGCCCGCCCTCGGAGGTCTTCGGATCGCCGGTGTCGCGCATATAGGCGGAGTTCCCCTGGTCGCGCAAAAGCGGCCAGCCGATATCCTTGCCGGTGCCTTCGAACGCGGTGTAGGGGCCGAAAAACGTCAGTGGATGATCGACCGGCATCACCGGAAGATCCTCGCCCACCATCCCGGCGATCAGGCGGCCCCAGATGCCCGCGCAGACCACGACATGGTCCGCATGAATCGTGCCGCGCGGCGTGACGACGCCCTTGATGTGGCCATTCTCGACGATCAGCGACTGCGCCGGCGTGTTGGCGAAGCTTTTGAGCTTGCCGGTCTTCTCGGCGGCGTCGACCAGCTTGCCGGCAACCGTTTGGCTGCGCGGGATGACAAGCCCGGCGTCGGGATCGAACATGCCGCCCATAACCTGGTCTTCCTCGATCAGCGGGAACAGTTTCTTGATCTCGGCGGGCGAGACGTAATGGGCGCGTGTACCGAAGGCCTTGGCCGAGGAAAGCTTGCGCCGAATCTCCTCCATCCAGGTGTCGTCGCCGGTGCGCGCAACCTCGAGACCGCCGATGCGGGCGTAATGGCCCATCTTCTCGAAGAAATCGATCGAGTATTGCGTCGTCCAGACCGACAGATAGTCGTGGCTGGTGGTGTAGCAGAAGTCCGACGCATGCGCCGTCGAGCCGATGTCGGTGGGGATGCCGGACTTGTCGATGCCAACGATATCGTCCCAACCGCGCTCGATCAGATGGTGGGCGATGGAGGCGCCGACGATGCCGCCGAGCCCGATGATGACGACCTTTGCCTTGGACGGAAACTCAGCCATTGTCTTCTACCCTGTTTGCACGTGCAGCGGAATTTAGGATCTGCCGTCGCAAAACCAGAGCCTGTCTACGACATTCTTTCCATGCTGCACGACCAGCGGCATGCGGAACAGGTCGGTTACACCAGGCCAGGACTGAAAATCCGGCATGAAACGGAAGGGGCTTTGCCCGTGGGCACGCCGGATCGAAGCCCCCCGGGTCATCCGAGCCAGGTCCGCATCTGCTCCCCGGTCAGGTTTCCGCCGCACAGGATGGTGGCCACCCGCCGCCCCCTGAAGACCTCGGGGCGCGACAGAATCGCTGCCAGACCCGCGGCACCGGAAGGCTCGGCCACCAGCCCGGCTTTGCCATGAAACAGCCGCATCGCCTCGATCAGCGCGGCATCCTCGACCAGATGAACATCGTCGACCAGTCCCTGCAGGTCGGCAACCGCCTCCGCGATCGGCACCCGGACACCAATGCCGTCGGCGATGGTCGACACCGCCGGCGGGAACGCCAGCGTTCCGGTGCGCCAGGATTTCTCCATCGCATCGGCGCCCGTGGCCTGCACGCCGATGATTTGAATACCAGGATTGGCAGCCTTGGCCCAGCGCGCAATGCCGGTCAGCATGGCGCCATTGCCGAGCGGGACAACGATGCAATCAGGCGGGGTGCGAGCCGACATGAGTTCCAGCGCCATAGTGCACGCGCCTTCCGAGGCCTCCGGATCCAGGCCATCAGCCAGCATCATGCCACCGCTTTCAGCCGCAAAAGCCTCCGCCGCCTGCTTGGCTGCATCGAAATCATCGCCTTCAAGCCGGACCTCCGCCCCAAATCCGCGCATTCGCTCCACCTTGAGAGGATTCGCCGCTGTCGAGGCGTACAGGACCAGCGCAAGCCTGTGGCTCCGGCACGCATAAGCCAGGGCCTGGCCCCAGTTTCCCGCACTTGCACCAACCAGCGAACGCCCCTCGATCTCCCCGCGCATCCGACGCTCATGGATCAGGAAGGTCGCGCCGCGACCCTTGAAACTGCGGATCGGATTGGCGGTCTCGACCTTGATCTGCAACTGGCAGCCAACCGCCTCGCTCAATGGCTCACAGTCATATTGCGGTGAATTGAGGAAAACCGGATCGATCAGATCCATGGCGCGACGGATGTTGTCGAGCTTGAGGCGATGATCGGGATGATTGTCCTCAGGGATAAGCCTCGTGATGTGTTCGCTCACTGTTTTCTCCATGAACTTTCCCATAGGCGAGCTATCGAATTTGGGAGGATCTTGACAGTCTGGCGGAACGGATGATGGAGCAAAATCGCAACATCCGGAAATTCACGACCAGCGTGGCGCTCAAGACCCTCAAGCGCGGCCTGAGGCTGCCGGTTCGGGATGGGGGCTGACACGAAAGCCCATAAAAAACGCGACCCTTCCGGATCGCGTTTTTCAGTTCGTTGCCGTCGATCGGCTCTGCCGGGGCAATGGATTACTTGATCACCGCGCCGCCGTTGACGATGTCGATGTCCTCGCTGCCGGCCAGGGTTTCGCGGTCGCCCGAGGGCATGGTGACGAAGCAGCCGGCCGGGCAGAAACTCACGGTCGCGCCGGCCTCGACCACCAGCTCGATCTTGTTGCCGTCTTCGGTGACGCTCAGCACCTGGGGCTGGGCGTCCTTGTTGGTGACGCTTGCCGCGGCTGCGCCGCCAATCATTGCCACACTCATGCCCAGAACCATGGCCAAACCAGAAAGATTAGTTTTCATCGGTGTTCGGCGGTTTCGCCGCTCCCTGTTAAAACGCTGTCGAGCCGTTGGTGGCCCGGTATGGATGCAGTACTAGCATCGCGAAACTGAATGCAGTCTGAACGTTTTCGGTTCACCGGTCACCCCCGTCCGGGCCGGCATCGTCCTCCATCGAGTCCTGTGCGGTCTTTGGCGGCCGCTTGCGCCGGGTGGGCCTGGCGGGGGCAGCCTTGGCCGCGGATGCTGCAGGTTCGCGGGGAGCTTCAGCCGTTTTCGCGGTCTCGGCCCCTATGCCGGCGAGCTTTTCCGCCAACGCCCCGAGTGGACCGGAATCATCAACGAACTTGACGTTGAGATCGCGCTGCGGGAACGGAATTTCAATCCCCTCGGCCTTGAGCCGTTCAAAGATGCGCAGCCGCAGTTCGGTCCGCGCGGTGAGGCCGCTGAGCACATCGGCCAGATGCGCCTTCACTTCGAAATCGAGCGACGAGTCGCCGAAACCGGCAAAAAAGATCACGGGCGCGGGATTTTTCAGCACCAGTTCACAGCCGTCGGCGACCTCGGCAAGGATCCCGATCACCCTGCGCGGGTCTGCGCTGTAGCTCACGCTGATGGGCACATCGACGCGGCCGAGGCTGTTGCGATGGGTCCAGTTGCCGACCGGTGCGTTGATCAGTTCGGAATTCGGCACGATGATCGACTGGCGGGAGAACGTTTCGATCTCGGTGGCGCGTACGGAGATCTTCTTGACAAAGCCCTCGGTCGTCCCGGTCACGACCCAGTCGCCAACCTTGAACGGCCGCTCTGCAAGCAGGATCAGGCCTGAGACAAAGTTGCTGACAATGTTCTGAAGCCCGAACCCGATGCCCAGCGACAGCGCGCCGGCCACCAGCGCCAGGCTGGAAAGATCGATGCCCGCGGCTGAAATGCCGATCAAGCCGGCAACCGCGACGCCGAGATAGCCGATCCCGGTCTTGATCGAATTGCGCACGCCGGTGTCCATCTGCCCGCGCGCCATCACATTGCCGTCGAGCCAGCGCTGGAACCCGCGCGTCGCCAGCAGGCCGACAACGAACAGCACGATCCCGAAGAAGATGCCGACCAGCGAGATGGTGATGCCGCCGATGCGGATTTCCGTGAGGATCCGGTAGAACCACAGTTCGATGTCCTGGACCTGGAAGCCCCATTGCAGCAGGATCATCGGCACGCCGAGCAGCAGCACCATCAGGCTGATCAGCAGCCCCGCGGCAAGCCCGGCCTGGTCGAGACCAACCTGGCCAAGCTCGAACCGCGCCTCGATCCACCGGCCGATAACGGTCTGGGCGAACATGCCGCGCTCGGAAATGGCCTTGCCCGACAGATAACCGATATACATGGTGGTCAGGATCGCGCCGGTGACTACGATCTGGGTCGCGGCAAACCGGGCAAGCCCGACATAGCCGAGCGCTACCGTGGCCAGCAGCCCGATGCCGCCGACGAGCAGGGACACCCATATCACCCGCGGCCAGGCTTCGCCCGGATCCGCCGGATCGCCGGATTTGGACAGCATCGGCTTGACCAGCGCCATCCCGATCAGGATGAACGCCATCAGACACACCGAGATGATGCCCTTGAGGACGGTGAGCACCACCGGAGACCCCAGTGACCGGCTGAGCTGGCCCGAGACATAGTCGAGCCCGTTGACCACCACCAGCGCCACCACAAGCCTGTAGAGAACGCGCGCGCCGCCATCGGAAACATCAACCAGCCGCCAGGCGGGCATGGAGGGCGCAAAGATTCCGCGGGCCAGCTTGCTCACGAAGAAGACAGCGACAATGACGGCCAGCAGGCTGCTGATGACGGGGGCCACGTCAACCCGCAGGATCGCGAAACTTCCCGCCAGCACATAGACAATGCCGGCCAGCGCCGTCATGGCGATCGTCGGGATGATGGTGGACCAGAACGCGACCGACAGCCGGCTGGTATAGGGCGGATCCGCGGCATCGGGATCCCGCGCGATCAGATTGCCGAACAGTCTGTAGGCGCCCGACACGAACACCAGGGCGGCCAGCATCGCGAAAAACAGCCATCCGAACAGCGCTTCCCACTTGAATGCCCAGACGAACTTCACCCAGGCTCCATAGGTGCGCAGGACATCGGCCACCTCGTCGTCCATGGCGACCAGCGCTTCCGACAGCATCGACGGGCCGATTTCCGTGCGCTTGAACAGGGTATTGGCAAAAAGCTCCCGGCGCGCCTCGGTGATGCGGTCGCCGAGATCGCCGGCCCTGACGGTCACGCCTTCGGCCCGGCCGGTGAGCGTGTTGATCCGCGCCCGTTCGGCGGCAAGCCGGGCCCGTTCCTCGACTATTGCCGCCGGCTCAGCCGGTTCGCCTTCGGCCGGGACCGGGCCCAGCTCATCGATCCGGGCCTTGATTTCGGTAAGCCGCGGCCTGAGCGAAACCCCGATATCGAGCATGCCGCGCGCCAGCGCATCGAGTTCAAGCTTGAGTTCGACCAGGGCGCTGTCATCGCCGGCGTTTTCGGTCACGCGCTCGCTGAGCCGGGCGATACTGGTTTCGGCGGCGGTCAGCATGTCCTCCGCCGCCGTGAGCGCCGGCGACGCGGCATCCCTTGACGCAGGCCCCTGGGCCTCTGCGGCTGGAAGCGGGGCCGGATCCACCGTTTGGGCACTGGCTGCCGCCACCGGTCCGGTGAACACCAGGCCAGCCAGAACGATCGCCGTCAACCAGTCAAAACGCATGAAATTCCAATCCCTTTACAGTCCAGCGGTTCTCCTTAGCGCATAAACCGCGAAACCGGAATCCATTTGGCGGCTGAGGGGAACCTAGAACCCGGCGCCGGGTTCGGCCAGATAGGCCTCCTCTTCCGGCGTCGAAACCCGGCCGAGGATGGCATTGCGATGCGGAAACCGCCCGAAGCGCTGGATGATATCCTGATGCTGACGGGCATAGTCGAGATAGGTCTCGTTGCCGAGCGCCTCGCACAGCGCCACCGCCCGATCCTGATCGGCGAGGGTTTCGGCATGCTCGAACGGCAGATAGAAGAAGATCCGCCGGTCTTCGCTGACAGCCGCGTCTGCACCGACCGCGAGTGCGGCCTTTGTCGCCTTGATGGCCAGGCTGTCGGTGGCGAATGCCAACGGCGAGCCGCGATACATGTTGCGCGGAAACTGGTCGAACACGATCACCAGCGCCAGCCGCGCCTCGGGCGAGGCGCGCCATTCCGGCGGAACCGTCCGCGACAATTCGAGGTGCAATCCGGCGAACCGTTCAGTGATGGTCTTGTCGATCTCCGGGTTCTTGACGAACCATTGCTTGGGCGTGAGCGCGTTGAACCAGAAATCGAGCACGGTTTCAGGTGTTTCGGTCATGAATGTTCCTGTCTTTTCGTTTCGCCAGCATCCATAAATGCATCGCGCAAATGTGTCGCGTCAATGTGGTGACAGTGCTCGCAGCTTCAACCATCAGGATGCCAATTGCCAGCCGGTGCTTGCGGTTTGTTGCTGCTTCCGGTCAGGCGGCTTCCGCCTCGGCCTGAAGCGTGACCAGGCTGACCCCGTCGGTGACCTGCACGCCCACCGCCACAAGGACCTCGGCCACCACCCCGTCACGCGGCGCGCTGAGCGTCATCTCCATCTTCATGGCTTCCATGATCACCATCGGGTCACCGGTTTTGACGCTCGAGCCCACGTCCACCAGCACATGCTTGATGATGCCCGGCATGGCCGAAATCACCTGGTTGCCGCCCGCAGCCAGATCGTCGCTGCGCTTTCCCTGCGGCTTGGAAAGCAGATGGGTGAGACCTTCGTAGAACACCGCCACGCTCTCATCCGATTGCGCCAGGCGGCAACGGCGCGCCACGCCACCCGTGCGAAACGCCCAGTCATGGCCCCGAGCCGACACCGCCTCCAGATCCATATCCGCAGCAAGCCCTGCCCCCGAAACCCGCCAATGATCTGCACCGAGACGTTCCACCTGAAAGGCGTGTACCGCGCTGTCGATCTCCAGCATCACCCGCCGCCTGGGGGCGCCCCAGATCTCGAACGGACCAATGGCGCTGACGGCATCGCCGCCTGGCGTGCGAACCATGCCGGAGGCTGCCAGTGCGGCGAGCGCCAGGATGTGATCCGGCGCGGCGGCCACCTCTGTCAGGCTCGCCAGATTGCGATCGATCAGCGCAGTGTCGAGCCGACCTGCAACGAAATCGGCGTCGCGGCATAGTTTTGTGAGGAACGCCGTGTTGGTGACCGTGCCTGCGATCTCGGTGCGCCCCAGAGCGCCCGCGAGCTTGCCGAGCGCCTCGGCGCGGGTCTTGCCATGGGCGATCACCTTGGCGATCATCGGATCGTAGAACGGCGTGATCTCGTCGCCCGCCCGCACTCCGGCGTCAACGCGGATGTCACCGTCGGGAAATTTCAGGTGCACCAGCCGCCCGACGGCGGGCAGAAAGCCCTTGGCCGCATCCTCGGCATAGATGCGGGCCTCCACCGCATGGCCGTCGATGGCGAGTTCCTCCTGGCGCATCGGCAGCTTCTCGCCCGACGCCACCCGGATCTGCCACTCGACCAGATCGAGCCCGGTGATCAGTTCGGTGACCGGATGCTCGACCTGCAGCCGCGTGTTCATTTCCATGAACCAGAACCGGTCGGCCTTGAGCCCCTCGCTGGCGTCGACGATGAATTCTACCGTGCCCGCACCGCAATATTCGATCGCTTTCGCCGCCTGCACCGCAGCCGCCCCCATCGCCTGGCGCATTTCTTCGGGCATGCCGGGCGCCGGCGCTTCCTCGATCACCTTCTGGTGGCGCCGCTGCGCCGAGCAGTCGCGCTCGAACAGATGAACCACATTGCCATGGCTGTCGCCGAACACCTGGATCTCGATGTGGCGCGGCGTGGTCACATATTTCTCCACCAGCACCCTGTCGTCGCCGAACGAGGCCTTCGCCTCGCGCCGCGCCGAGGACAGGGCGGCGGGGAAATCGGCCTGGGCGTCGACCTTGCGCATGCCCTTGCCGCCGCCTCCCGCGCGCGCCTTGATCAGCACCGGAAAGCCGATCTCGTTGGCCTTGCCCGCCAGCACCACCAGTTCCTGCGCCTCGCCGTGATAGCCCGGCACCACCGGCACATTGGCCTTTTCCATCAGCGCCTTGGCCGCATCCTTGAGCCCCATGGCACGGATCGCCCTGGCCGAAGGACCGATGAAGATCAGACCGGCCTTTTCGACCGCTTCGACGAAATCCGGGTTCTCCGAAAGGAACCCGTAGCCCGGATGGATCGCATCCGCGCCGGTTCGCTTCGCCGCGTCGAGGATGGCGTCTCCCTTGAGATAGCTCTCGGACGCCGGCGCCTTGCCGATCAGCACCGCCTCGTCCGCCATCTCGACATGCAGGGCCTTGGCGTCAGCCTCGGAATAGACCGCGACCGTGGCGATGCCCATCTTGCGCGCGGTGCGGATGACCCGGCAGGCAATCTCGCCCCGGTTGGCGATGAGGATTTTGGTGATGGTCATGTGAGCCTCGTATCATGGCTGTTTATGGCAGTCTCGAATTCAGTCTCTGGTACTGGAGCGTGCGTCGCCAATCTCCCCCTTGGAGGGGGAGAAAGCAAAATCAACATCTTGGCGAAGCCAAGTGTTAGATTTTGCAAGAGAGGGGGTAGGCGGAGCTCACGCATCGGTCGCCACTTTGATGATATGCAGTGCGGCTGCGTCGCTGTTGCGTTCGATCTCGTCATTCCAGAACCTCAGTATCCGGTAGCCTTTCGCCTCGAAGTAACGGTCGCGTTCAAGATCCGATGCACTCTCGGAATGCTGCCCGCCATCGGCCTCGATGATCAGTTTCTTCTCATGACAGACGAAATCGACAATATAGGGACCCATCGGCTCCTGACGCTTGAACTTCATTCCCTCAAGCTTTCGTCCCCGTAACATCTGCCAGAGCATGTTCTCCGCCTTGGTTGGATCTTTGCGCATCGATCGGGCGAAGCCTCTCAAGCGCTCGGACATCTCATCTGCCATGCGATCCCCCTCTCTTGCGATTTCTGGCGCTTGGCCGTGCTTCGCACGTCCAAGACACCGAAATCGCTTTCTCCCCCTCCTAGGGGGAGATTTGTCGATCACATCCTGAACACGCCAAATTTCGTGTCCTCGACCGGCGCGTTCAGCGCCGCCGACAGGCTCAGCGCCAGGATCTCGCGGGATTTGAGCGGATTGATGATGCCGTCGTCCCAGAGCCGCGCCGAGGCGTAGAGCGGGTGGCTTTGCGTCTCGAACATCTCGATGGTCGGACGCTTGAACTCCGCCTCGTCCTCCGCCGACCATGCGCCACCCTTGCGTTCGATGGCGTCGCGCTTGACGGTGGCGAGCACGCCCGCCGCCTGTTCGCCGCCCATCACCGAGATGCGGCTGTTGGGCCAGGTCCACAGGAAGCGGGGCGAGTACGCCCGGCCGCACATGCCGTAATTGCCCGCCCCGAACGAGCCGCCGATGATCATGGTGATCTTCGGTACGGCAGTGGTGGCGACCGCCGTCACCATCTTGGCGCCGTCCTTGGCGATGCCGCCGGCCTCGTATTTCTGGCCCACCATGAAGCCGGTGATGTTCTGCAGGAACACGAGCGGAATCTTGCGCTGCGAGCAGAGCTCGATGAAATGCGCGGCCTTCACCGCACTTTCGGAGAACAGCACGCCATTGTTGGCGACGATCCCCACCGGCATGCCCATCACATGGGCGAAGCCGCAGACGATTGTAGTGCCATAGCGCGCCTTGAACTCGTCGAACCGCGAGCCGTCGACGATGCGGGCGATTACCTCGCGGATGTCATAGGGCTGGCGCGTGTCGGCGGGGATGATGCCGGCGATTTCCGCCGGGTCGTAGAGCGGGTCCTCGGGCGCCAGGCAATCCATCTGGCACAGCCCCGCCCGGCCCCGGGAATTGAGATTGGCCACGGCCTGGCGGGCGAGTTCCAGCGCGTGGGCATCATTGTCGGCCAGATGGTCGGCCACGCCCGACAGCCGCGTGTGCACGTCGCCGCCGCCGAGATCCTCCGCGCTCACCACCTCGCCAGTGGCGGCCTTGACCAGCGGCGGGCCGGCGAGAAAGATCGTGCCCTGGTCGCGCACGATGATGGTCTCGTCCGACATGGCTGGCACATAGGCGCCGCCGGCGGTGCAGGATCCCATCACCACGGCGATCTGGGCGATGCCGCGCGCGCTCATGGTGGCCTGGTTGAAGAAGATCCGGCCGAAATGGTCGCGGTCCGGAAACACCTCGTCCTGGTTGGGCAGGTTGGCGCCGCCGGAATCGACCAGGTAGACACACGGCAGGTTGTTCTCGAGCGCGATTTCCTGGGCTCTGAGATGCTTCTTCACCGTCAGCGGATAATAGGTGCCGCCCTTCACCGTGGCGTCGTTGCACACAACCATCACGTCGCGACCGTTGACCCGGCCGACGCCGGCGATCAGGCCCGCCGAGGCGATGTCGCCGCCGTAAAGCCCGTGCGCGGCGAAGCGCCCGATTTCGAGAAACGGCGAATCGCCGTCGATGAGATGCGCCACCCGCTCCCGCGGCAGCAATTTGCCCCGCCCCACATGCCGCTCGCGCGAGGCCTCCGGCCCGCCCTGCCCGTGCAGCGCGGCAGCCTCGGCGACCTCGGCGATCTGCACTTCCATCCGTGCAGCATTGTCCTTGAAGGCCTGCGAGTTGGTGGAGATCTTGGATTGGATGGCGGTCATCAGCGACTAAGCTCCACTTTGCACGGCAGGCCGGGATCGGCCCAGTTTCGGTCGGCGGTCTTGGCCCTCAAGCCGTCGAAGCGCCCGCTGTGCAGACACCAAATACTTTGCCGCCTGGTCAAGAGGCACGGTCTTTTTCCTGGTGAGCCTCTTCGGCAGCGCTGGCATAGGACACCTCCGAGAGAACCCTGATCTCGCGCTCGAGAAACACACCGATGATCGAACGGATGATCACAAGGCCGCCGAGGAACAACAGCCCGTCAAGATCCAGCGTGATGGCCGTGTGGATGACGTCCGAGACGATCAGCAGCTCGAGCCCGGCGAGGATGTAACTGCCCAGCTCGCGGCGGGCGGCATTCATGATCGTCAGCCGCCTTATATCCTCCGACGCGAACTCGCCGCGCACCATCTTGAGGGAAAACCGCGCTGCCCCGGTCAGCAGCACAGCGATCGACAACAGATCGATCGCGCCGGAGAGCCCCTCCAGCCAGGGCGCGACCGCACCAAAGAAGTCGATCATCTCCTCCGGCCCATTCATGCTGTCACCGCCAGCATCTCGCGACCGACAGGCATCCGGCGGTTTTCGCGCTGGGCGATGGACATCATCTGATCAACTCCACTTTGCAGGGCAGGGCGAGGTCGGCCCACATGCGGTCCGTGGTCAAGGCTCTCGCGTCTTCGAGAGCGGCGGTGGCGATGCAGGCCCGATCGGCGAAGGAGAGCTTCCTCCTGGTCAGGTCCGTGCGAAGACGCGCCGCCCGTTCCGCATGCACTGCCTCGAAGGGCAGGATGCGCAAGCCAAGCGCCAGAAGCCATCCGATTGCATGGTCCGGATCGAACCCCTTTTCGATCATCTTTGCGCCGGCCTCCGACAGATTGACCGCGCTGACCGCCGCGTCACCGAGAACGGCCGCGACGATGTCCGCGCCCGGCTCTTTGAAAGCCAGCGCCAGCACTGCTGAAGCATCGAGCATGGCCCCGCTCATTCCCGCAACGCTTCTGCCCGGCGGTCAGCCACCAGTTCGTCCGAAACGAGGCTGTTGCCGGGAACCAATTCGCGGGCTTTCTTCTGCAGGCGGCGCACCGCCGCCATCGGCGAGATCACCATCAGTTCGCCGTCCCTCACCTGCACCGTCACGCGGCCATCCTTGTCGAGCGCCATGGCGCGTCGGATATCCGCAGGCAGCACCAATGCGCCGTCAGCCGTCACGTTCAACGCCCTGAAATCGACCGAGCCCGGCTCGACCGGTTCCGCGACCTTCCCCGCGCCTGCGTCCTGCTGTTCAGCCAAAGCCTTTTTCCAGTGGGAATACTGGGTGAAGCCCGTCCCTTCGTTGCCGCCTTCGGATACATAGATGTCGGCCACCTCGCGTCCCGAAGGGATCACGCCGCGCTGGGCGAAGAGTTCATCGCAGATCTGCCAGATGCGCGCCTTCTCCGAACCGGGACGGACGCTCTCATACAACATAACCGTCTCCTTTATGTTTATCAGCAATAAACATAATGTATCTGCACTTTACATAAATTCAAGCGCCTATAACGTTATGCCGTCTCCGCCATCATCTCCCGCCCGATCAGCATCCGCCGGATTTCGCTGGTCCCCGCGCCGATCTCATAGAGCTTGGCGTCGCGCAGCAGCCGGCCGGTGGGGTAATCGTTGATATAGCCGTTGCCGCCGAGCGCCTGGATCGCCTCGAGCGCCACCTGCGTCGCCTTCTCGGCGGCGTAGAGAATGCAACCGGCGGCGTCCTTGCGGGTGGTCTCGCCGCGGTCGCAGGCCTGGGCGACGGCGTAGACATAGGCGCGGCAGGCGTTCATCGTCGTGTACATGTCGGCGAGCTTTCCCTGCATCAGCTGGAAATTGCCGATCGGCTCGCCGAACTGCTTGCGCTCGTGGCAATAGGGCACCACCACGTCCATCGCCGCCGCCATGATGCCGAGCGGCCCGCCGGCAAGCACCACACGCTCGTAGTCGAGCCCGGACATCAGGATCGCAGCGCCCTGGCCTTCCTCGCCCAGCACATTGTCGAACGGCACCTCGCAGTTCTCGAACACCAGCTCGCAGGTGTTGGAGCCGCGCATGCCGAGCTTGTCGAGCTTCTGCGCGGTGGAAAATCCGGCCATGTCCTTCTCGATCAGGAAGGCGGTGATGCCGCGCGACTTGGCCTCGGGATCCGTCTTGGCGTAGACCACCAGCGTACTGGCGTCCGGGCCGTTCGTGATCCACATCTTGTTGCCGTTGAGCACATAGCGGTCGTTGCGTTTCTCCGCTCTGAGCTTCATCGACACGACGTCAGAGCCCGCGCCCGGCTCGCTCATCGCCAGCGCACCGACATTCTCGCCCGAACAGAGTTTGGGCAGGTAGCGCTGTTTCTGCGCGGTCGTGCCCCAGCGGTTGATCTGGTTGACGCAGAGATTGGAGTGCGCCCCATAGGACAGGCCGATCGAGGCGGAGGCGCGGCTGATCTCCTCCATCGCCACCACATGCGCCAGATAGCTCATGCCGGTGCCGCCGAAATCCGGATCCGCGGTCATGCCGAGCAGGCCCAACGCCCCCATCTCCTCCCACAGATGCATGGGAAAGGCGTTGTCCCGGTCGGTCTGGTCGGCCACCGGCGCGATGCGGTCACGGGCAAAGCGCGACACCATGTCCCTGAGCGCGTCGATCTCCTCGCCATGGCCGAAATTCATGCTGGTGAACATCTCAGTCTTCCTCTCTCTGCCCCACCAGCCGCTTGACCAGGCGGATGTAGATCGTCTCGATCTCGTCAAGCGACAATCGTCCGTTTTCGCGGTACCAGGTGGTCATGCCGGTGAGCATGGCGATGATCGCCATGGTGGTGATCTGCGGATCGATGATGGTAAAACTGCCGTCCCTGGCGCCGCGTTCGAGGATGGCGCGCGGCACCGCCTCATAGCTGCGGCGCAAGCGCTCGATGGCGCTGAAATTCTCGTCCTCGAGGCTTCTGAGCTCCATGTAGGATATGAACACTTCGCGCGACCGGTCGAGGTGATAGCGGATGTGAAACCGGACGAAATGCTCCAGCGCCGCCGGCGCCGCAAGCTCCGGCTGATCGGCCTCCGCCCAGGCCTTGAGCAGCGTTTCCATGTGCACCACCAGGAGGTCGTGCAGCAGATGCTGCTTGGTGGGGAAATGATTGTAGATCGCGCCCGCCTGGACGCCGGTCTCCGCCGCGATTGCCCGCATCGACACAGCCGCATAGCCCGAGCGCGCGAACAGCTCGAGAGCGGCGTTGCGCACTTTTTCGGCCGTTTCAGCCCCAGATGATCCCGCCCGTCGCGCCATGACTCACACAATTAAATGAACGTTTGTTTAATTTATCGCCTTCCGCCGCATCGCGCAAGGGCCCGCCTGGAGTGCTTCGGCGACCGCGGCCTGATTTCGTGACATGAGTCCCGTGCAATCATACCCGGCAACCGCAACCGCCACCACCCGGGCCGGCCAGTCGCTCAGGCCAGCCAGCGCTTGCGGCGCTTGTAGTGCTTGACGTTCTTGAACGAGCGCCGCCCCTCGCCGCCCACGCCGAGATAGAATTCCTTGACGTCCTCGTTCTCGCGCAGGTCCTTCGCCACGCCGTCCATGACGATGCGGCCCGATTCCAGGATGTAGCCATAGGTCGCGTATCTGAGCGCGATATTGGTGTTCTGCTCGGCCAGCAGGAAGGACACGCCCTCCTGCTCGTTGAGCTTCTTGACGATCTCGAAAATCTCTTCCTGCAATTGCGGCGCAAGCCCCATAGAGGGCTCGTCGAGCAGGATCATCTTCGGCCGGCTCATCAGCGCCCGCCCGATCGCCGTCATCTGCTGCTCACCGCCCGACGTGTAGCCCGCCTGGCTGGTGCGGCGTTCGCGCAATCGCGGAAAATAGTCGTAGACCATCTCGATGTCGCGCTTGATCGCCGCATTGCCGTCGCGCCGTGTGAACGCGCCGGTGAGAAGGTTTTCCTCGACCGTCAGATGGCCGAAGCAATGCCTGCCTTCCATCACCTGGATGCAGCCGCGCTTGACCAGCTCATTGGCCGTTTGCGCCTCGATCCGCTTGCCCTCGAATTCGATCGATCCCTTGGTCACCTCGCCGCGCTCGGAGCGCAGCAGATTGGAGATCGCCTTGAGCGTCGTCGTCTTGCCCGCGCCATTGGCGCCCAGCAGCGCCACGATCCCGCCTTCCGGCACCGTGAGCGACACGCCCTTGAGGACCAGGATGACATGATCGTAGATCACCTCGATATTGTTCACCGCCAGGATGTTCGGCTGTGTCTGCGCATCAAGCGATACGGAAGCGGACATGGTCTGGACCCTCTCCGGTCTGAATAGGCGTCAGGGGCTGTAGCCCGCCGCGCGAGAAGATTCCCCGCGCGGCGGCTGGTCGTCATGCCGTCACTTGTTCAGGCAGGGCTCGGTCCGCTCGGGCCAGGGGGCGTTGCTCGCCACATACTCCTCGGCAGCCTTTTCAAGCAGCGGCCGGACCATCTCGACGTCCGGTGAGAACCAGTCGCCCGACTTCTGCCAGTCCTTGCCGTCCCATTCCACGACATAGACCTTGTGATGGCCGCTGTGATCGGTGCAGGACAGCTTCATGGGAAGCGCGAAGCCTTCCATGCCGATCTCCTTGAGCCGCTCCTCGGTGATGTCGAGGTTCTCAAGACCATTGCGCATGTCGGTGGCGTCGATCACGGTCTTGCCGGTGAGCTCCTGCGCCTGGCGGATGCCTTCGGCGATCAGCATCGAGTTGTAGACTCCGCGGTTGTAGAGATTGTCGGCGAACTTGGCCGGATCGACCTGGCTCTTGCCTGCGTCCACGACATACTTCTTGATGTCCTGGATGACACCGAAGCCGGAGCTGACGCCATGGAAGTTGAGCGTGCGGTAGCCCTTGGCGGCTTCGCCGCCGGCAGCCGCGTCGTCATTGCCGCCCGACCACCACACGCCATAGAACTTGTCCATGGGATAGCGGATCTTGGTGGCTTCCTTGACGGCGGTGGGGTTCATCGCGCCCCAGCCCCACATCACCATGTAGTCGGGGCTGTCGCGGCGGATGTTGAGCCACTGCGACGACTGGTTCTGCATTTCCTTGCCGGGAACCGGGTATTGCAGCAGTTCAAACCCCATGTCGCTTGCCATCTGCTCAAGCAGCGGGATCGCCTCGCGTCCGTAACCGGCGTCAAGGAAGATGTAGCCGATCTTCTTGCCTTTCAGATTCTCCTTGCCGCCTTCGCGCCGGGCAATGTCCGTGATGATCGCCGAAGCGCCATCCCAGTAGGTGTCCGGCGGGTTGAACACCCAGGGGAACGCGTCGCCCACCGCCGCGGCCGAAAGTCC
>NZ_JACIYP010000074.1 GCF_014359905.1 Hoeflea sp.
CAGGACGGAATTTAGCATGGTAAACGCCGGCCGGGTGGCTGACTGCGATCTGAGCTTAATCCTTAACCTTGGCGCGGGCGATGTCCTGCGCCATTCTGGCACGGTCGCGCGCGTTGAGAATTGCCGCGTTGATTTCCGCGCCGAGAATGAAGATGGCAGCGATGATGTAGAGAAACACCAG
This sequence comes from Hoeflea sp., assembly GCF_014359905.1. Taxonomy (GTDB): domain Bacteria; phylum Pseudomonadota; class Alphaproteobacteria; order Rhizobiales; family Rhizobiaceae; genus Hoeflea. The sequence goes on from NZ_JACIYP010000074.1 coordinate 182, forward strand.
GGCGATCATGATCGATGCAAGACCGGCATAGGTCGAGACATAGTTCGCAAATTCCTGGAGGTAGCTTGCAAACATCAGCGCACCCGCCATCCAGAAAACAAGCGTGACGCCAATTCCCGGGATTACGTCATACAGCCTGCGGCGGCCTGCGGGCAACCAGAGATGGGAGAAGACCAGCCCCATGACGAGCACCATCGCCGCAATCAGGATACGCCAGTTTTCCACTGCCGCAATCAGAGTTCCCATCCATGGCGCGAATTGTCGCGCCAGTCTCAGCCCGAGCGGCGCCAGAACCAGTAGGAAGCTGATCGCCATGATGACAAGCACCGCGATGACGACAAACCCGAGACTCTGAGCGCGCGTGACATACCAGGCCCGCGTCTCCGTCACCCGGTAGGCCCGGTTGAGCGAAACCCTGAGCGCTTCCACCCCGTTGGCGGAAAAGAAGGCCGCAGCAAGCACGGACAACGTCAGCAGGCCGCCACGTTCGACGGTCAGCACATTGACCACCTCGCGTGAAATCGGCGCAGCGATTGATTCGGGCCAGGTATCAAAAATCAGATGCGAGGCCGTGTCCGCATAGGCATTGGCGCCAAGAAAGCTCGCCAGCGCCGTCCCGAAGATCATGAAAGGAAACAGCGCCATCAGGATCGACAAGGCGACATGGCTGGCCATCGCCCAGCCGTCATCATTGTTGAAATGGGTAATCGCATCCATGACCACGGCGGTGAAACGTTTCAATGATAACTCCTTGCCTGGGTGCTGTTTAACCGATCCTGCATTGTCAGTCCCGTTTGATTATGGGATTTGAAACGCATCAGTACAGGGGCAGACCGCACAATGACGGACGCTAACCAGACAAAGACCATCCTTGTCACCGGCTGTTCAAGCGGCATCGGCGCCCATTGCGCCCGTGCGCTCAGGGCCGAAGGCTGGCATGTGATTGCCTCGGCCCGCACCGAGGACCATATCGCTGTCCTCAATGCCGACGGCATCACCGCCTATCGCCTCGATTATGCCGATCCGGCCAGCATCGCCGATTTTTTCGAACAGGCGATGGCAGCCACCGGTGGGCGCTGTGACGCGCTGTTCAACAATGGCGGTTACGGCCAGGTCGGCGCGGTCGAAGACCTGCCTGTCGATGCCTTGCGGGCCCAGTTCGAAACCAATTTCTTCGGCTATCACGATCTCACCCGCAGAGTCATTCCGGTCATGCGAAAGCAAGGCCATGGCCGCATCGTGCAATGCTCGTCGATCCTCGGACTGGTGCCTATGCGGTTTCGCGGGGCTTACAATGCATCCAAACACGCGCTGGAAGGTCTATCGGTGACACTGGCGCTGGAGTTGGAAGACTCCGGCATTCATGTCAGCCTGATTGAACCCGGCGCCATCGTCAGCCGGTTCCGGGACAATGCACTCAAGCATTTCTATCGCAACATCGATATCAAGGGCTCGGTTCACCGCCAGGATTACCAGGACCAGTTGCGCCGTCTCGAAAAGCAGGAAATGTCAAACAGTGGAAAGCTTGGACCTGAAGCAGTCTACCGGGTTCTGCGTCATGCCCTGACCGCGACCCGCCCGCGCTATCACTACGCGGTAACGCGAGAGGCAAGACTGGGCGTCATCGCCCGCAGGCTTCTTCCGGCGCGTTTGTTCTACCCCTGGCTCGCCAGGCAGACCTGAACTCCCCGCGTTTGGGGCCCCGACAATGGACTTGTCGGGAAAATTGCCTATGTTCCGATCAACCAATCACCTCAAGGAAACCGCCGATGTCGTCCGTTACCTATGTGCTGTCCATCATCGTCATGCTGTCCGTGGCAGCCGTTCTGGTGCGCGGACTGGTCAATATGGCGCGCGGCGGCTCCGGCAACCTGTCCAACAAGCTGATGCAGGCCCGTGTGGCCTTGCAGTTTGTTGCCGTTATCCTGATTGTCGCCACCTTGTGGCTCACCGGCGGCGGCCGCTGATCCCGGACATCCCGGGACCAGCCGTTCAAATCCGCTCAATTGCGACAGACAAGATCAGTCAGCCAGAATTCACTCAGAAAGCATGCGCAATGGTCAAGCTCAACAAGATCTACACCAGAACCGGCGATGACGGCACCACCGGTCTGGCCTCGGGCGACAGGCGCTCGAAATACGACCTGCGCATTGAAGCCTATGGCACGGTCGATGAAACCAATGCCGTCATCGGCATGGCCCGGCTGCATACATCGTCGATGCCGGCGCTCGACGCCATGCTCATGCGAATTCAGAATGACTGTTTCGATCTCGGCGCCGATCTCGCCACACCCGACACGGGCGAGAAGCTGGAGTATGAACCATTGCGCATTGTCGATTCGCAGGTGAACCGGATCGAGGCCGATATCGACACGCTCAACGCCGATCTCGAGCCGCTGCGCTCTTTTGTCCTGCCAGGCGGAACCGAAGCGGCGGCGCATCTGCATCTCGCCCGCACCGTCGCGCGCCGCGCCGAGCGGTTGATGGTTGAACTGGCCGATCAGGACAGCGAGATCGTCAATCCGGCGGCGATCCGCTTCATCAACAGGCTGTCGGATTTTTTCTTTGTCGCCGCGCGCTGGGTGAATGACCAGGGTCGAGCCGACGTGCTTTGGGTTCCAGGCAAGAACCGTTAGGGTCAAGCGCTGCGGTCCGAGAGCCGCCATGGTCAGAGGAAATTCCCGCAATGTTCATTCCGCTGCATGATGCCAACGACCTCAAACACATCAAGCTGCAATGGGTGACGTGGTCGCTGATTGCCATCAATGCGCTTGTATGGGTGATGACGGGGCTGGCGGGCGAGGAGAGCGAGTTCACCAACGCCGCCTATCTGGGCCTGGGGTTCATTCCCTCCGTGGTCAACGACATTGTCGAACTCCCGGTCTCGCTTGTCCTGGTGCCCGAAGACGCGACCTATATCACCTACAGCTTTCTGCATGGAAACCTGCTCCATCTCGGCTCCAACATGATCTTTCTGTGGGTTTTCGGCGACAATGTCGAAGACGCCATGGGCCACATCAGGTTTCTGATCTTCTATTTGCTCTGTGCCGCGGCCGGCGCTTTCATGCACGGGCTGCTCCTGCCCGATTCTGAAGGCCCCTTGATTGGCGCGTCAGGCGCCGTCGCCGGCGTTATTGCCGCCTACCTCATGCTGCATCCGCGGGTTCGGGTCTGGGTTCTCGTCCTGGGCCGTATCCCGCTGCCATTGCCTGCCTTCATTCCGCTGGTGTTCTGGGTCGGGTTCCAGTTCGTCATGGTGGTCACGGACCTCGGCGGTGAAGTCTCCTGGGGCGCGCACATCGGCGGTCTCATGGCGGGCGCGGTTCTGGTGCTTTTCCTTCGTAGGTCCGGCGTTCCGTTGTTTGACCGGACCATCGAAACTCCGAAAGCTGTCATTCATGATAGTCCACAAACGGAACCCGGAAAGGCACCCGCGCGAACTGCCCCGCCGAAGTGGGGACGATAGCGCCGGCACTGTTGAATTGACGCGGACGTAAACGTCATTTATTCCGCATTGCAAAATCATCTGAGCTGCAGCGATTGAAATTGGGAAGAATTCGCGTATCCATGTCGCCAATCGGCTATCCGGATGCTGGTTTGGCAGGCAAGATCCGGAGCAACAGCCTGACCCTGGGCAAATCCGGGTCAGCAAGACACGGCCGGACACAGGAAGGCCAAGCTAAAGTGAGGAAGGCAAACCGATGAAAATTCTCGTGCCGGTCAAGCGGGTTGTTGACTACAACGTCAAGATCCGGGTCAAGCCAGATGGCAGCGGCGTCGATCTCGCCAATGTGAAGATGTCGATGAATCCGTTTGACGAAATCGCCATCGAGGAAGCGCTGCGGCTCAAGGAAGCCGGCAAGGCGACCGAGGTGATCGCCGTCTCCATCGGAGCTGCCAAGTCGGAAGAGACCCTGCGCACGGCGCTCGCCATGGGCGCTGACCGGGCCATCCTGGTCGAGGCCGATGGGGTGGTCGAGCCGCTGGCCGTCGCCAAGATCCTCAAGGCCATCGTCGGCGAGGAAAGCCCGGATCTGGTGATCCTGGGCAAGCAGGCGATCGATGATGACGCCAACCAGACCGGCCAGATGCTGTCGGCACTTCTGGGCTGGAGCCAGGCCACTTTTGCCTCCAAGGTCGAAATCGGCGATGGCTCGGCCGATGTCACCCGCGAAGTCGATGGCGGCTTGCAGACAATCTCAGTCAAGCTGCCGGCGATCGTGACCACCGATCTGCGCCTCAACGAGCCGCGCTACGCCTCGCTGCCCAACATCATGAAGGCCAAGAAGAAGCAGCTCGACAAGAAGACCGCCGCCGATTTCGGCGTCGACATGGCGCCGCGTCTTGAAGTCATCAAGACGGAGGAGCCGGGCGGCCGCAAGGCGGGCGTCAAGGTGGCCTCGGTGGCCGAACTCGTCGACAAGCTCAAGAACGAAGCAGGCGTGCTGTAAGCGCGGCACAGGGAGATCATATCATGACCATTCTCATCATCGCCGAACACGACCACGCCACCCTGTCCGACCAGACCGCGAAAGCTGTCAGTGCCGCAAGCCAGGTGGGCGGAGACATCCACGTTCTCGTTGCAGGCAAGGACGCCAAGGCAGCCGCCGACGCGGCAGCCAAGCTTGATGGCGTGACCAAGGTCCTGCTGGCCGAAGGCGACGAATACGCCAACCGGCTTGCCGAGCCGCTGGCTGCCCTCGCCGTCTCGCTGGCGGGCGACTACGATACGCTGATGGCGCCTGCCACCACATCCGGAAAGAACGTCATGCCGCGGGTTGCGGCGCTTCTCGACGTCATGCAGATTTCCGACATCATCGAGGTGATTTCCGCTGACACGTTCAAGCGGCCGATCTATGCAGGCAATGCGCTGCAGACGGTCAAGTCGACCGACGCCAAGCGGGTCATCACGGTGCGCACCGCCTCCTTCTCCGCAGCCGGCGAAGGCGGATCGGCCTCGGTCGAAACCGTTGCATCGGCCGGCGATCCCGGTCTGTCGTCCTTCGTCAAGGATGCGATTGCCGAAAGCGACCGCCCGGAACTGACCTCGGCCAAGATCATCATCTCGGGCGGCCGCGCGCTTGGCTCATCCGAAAAATTCCAGAGCGTCATCCTGCCGGTTGCCGACAAGCTCGGTGCTGCCGTCGGCGCCTCGCGTGCCGCTGTCGACGCGGGCTACGCGCCGAACGACTGGCAGGTCGGCCAGACCGGCAAGGTCGTTGCTCCCGATCTCTACATTGCCTGCGGCATCTCCGGCGCCATCCAGCACCTGGCCGGCATGAAGGACTCCAAGGTGATCGTCGCCATCAACAAGGACGAGGAGGCGCCGATCTTCCAGGTGGCCGACTACGGACTGGTCGCGGACCTGTTCGAAGCCCTTCCCGAGCTTGAGAAGGCGCTCTGACCCTTCAAAATTTTGCTCTGGGTCCATTGGCCGGGCTGGACGTCTCCACCCCGGCCAATTAGTTTCTTGTGATGGGCGCACCTGACCGGTGGCCCCGGCGGCATCCTAAAATCAGTCAGGCGGATCAAATGGGCAACCAGATCAAGAGTGTCGGCATTATCGGCGCGGGACAGATGGGCGGCGGCATCGCTCATGTTTGCGCCATGGCGGGATACGATGTCCATGTTCACGACGTCTCCGCGGACACACTGCAGACCATGCTCGCCACCATCAGCGGCAACCTTGCCCGTCAGGTTTCATCCGGCAAGACCACTGAAGCCGAGCGCGAAGCAGCGCTCGGCCGAATTCACTTCGCCCCCGAGATAACCGATCTGGCAACCATGGATCTGGTTGTCGAAGCAGCCACCGAGGATGAGACGGTCAAGCGCAAGATCTATCAGCACCTCTGCCCGGTCCTCAATCCCGAGGCGATTCTCGCCACCAACACCTCTTCGCTGTCGATCACCCGACTGGCTTCGGCCACCGACAGGCCCGAGCGCTTTATCGGCATTCACTTCATGAACCCCGTCCCGGTGATGAAGCTCGCGGAACTGGTGCGCGGCATTGCCACCGAAGACCAGACGTTCCAGGCGGCTCGCGTCTTTGTCGAATCGCTCGACAAGACCATCACAGTGACCGAGGATTTCCCGGCCTTCATCGTCAACCGCATCCTGCTGCCGATGATCAACGAAGCAATCTATACGCTTTACGAAGGCGTCGGCACGGTCGACGCGATCGACACGGCCATGAAGCTTGGCGCCAACCACCCGATGGGTCCACTGCAACTGGCGGATTTCATCGGTCTCGATACCTGCCTCGCGATCATGCAGGTGCTGCATGACGGCTTGTCTGACACCAAGTACCGGCCCTGCCCCCTGCTGGTGAAATATGTCGAGGCCGGCTGGCTCGGCCGCAAATCCGGACGCGGATTCTACGACTATCGCGGCGATGTCCCCGTCCCCACGCGGTAATCCAGAGAGAAATCACGGCTCTTCGCGCCAGTTCTGGTGCGATCATTTATATAAACCATATTGCATATAAAATACTTTTCTGCTATGAGGCGGTACTGTGTGAAACCGCCGGGCACTTGGCGGCGGGGCCTCGGCCCCGAGAAATTGCAAAGGAAATGAGAATGGCACTCGATCGTGTAATATTGGCATTCGCGGGATTTATGGTTCTCGTCTCGGTCGCTCTGGGCGTCTATGTCTCGCCCTACTGGCATTTGCTCACGGTTTTCGTGGGCTTCAACCTGATCCAGTCCTCGTTCACGGGATTTTGCCCCGCAGCCATCATCTTCAAAAAAGCCGGCGTCAAGCCAGGCTGCGCTTTCAACTAAACACGAAACGGATTCTTCCGGCGCGGCAGGATTTGCCGCGCCCTGCCTGTCGTGTCAGCCTGCCTTCAGCGCCGCAATAAGCGCTTTGGCGTCTTCGCTGGCCCATTCCGCCGGACCATTCATGGCGCCCAGCATGCAGCCGTCCTTGCCGATCATCAGCGTGACCGGCAATCCGAATGCCACGCCTTCCCTCTTGAGCGTATTGAACACGCCCATGCTGGCGTCCCGGTAAAGCCCCAGATTGGAAACCCCGATCTCTTCCAGAAACGCTTCCGGCTTGCTCACGTCGCCCGTGTCGATGTTGATCGCCAGAACCTTGAAGTCATCATCCCCCAGTTCCGATTGCAGTTCGGCAAGGGCCGGCATCTCGGCGCGGCATGGCGCACACCATGTGGCCCAAAGGTTGACCAATACGGCCTGATCGGCAAAATCAGCGAGCGTCATGGCATCACCGTCCCCAGACACGAAGCTCACCTCCGGAAGCGCGATCGCGCTGTCCCGGATAGCCATCGCGGCCACCTCGCCCTTGGCCATGGGCTTGAGCCGTGCCATCAACTCCGGATCCGCCCTGCATTCAATCTCACTGCTCGACGCAAGACTTTCCGGCGTTGGCGCATTGCCAGAGGGGGACGCTTTCCCGTATATCCCGGCAGCCCCGACGGCGGCGCCGAGTGCAATTGCGATTGCGACGAGGGCGCCGATGGAAAGGCGGTTGCGCGATTGGCTCATGACAAACTCCAGGACAGGCTCATGTCGACAGATAATGACAAACAGGCGTCAAACCAGATGTGGGGCGGCCGATTTGCCTCCGGCCCGGACGCGATCATGGAGGAAATCAACGCCAGCATCGATTTCGACCGAAAGCTTTATGCCCAGGACATTCGCGGATCCCTCGCACATGCGGCCATGCTTGCCAAGACTGGCATAATTTCGGGCGACGACTGCGACAAGATTACTCACGGACTGAACACGATCCTGTCAGAGATCGAGGACGGCAAGTTTGTCTTCTCGCGTCAGCTCGAAGACATCCATATGAACATCGAATCCCGGCTTGCCGACCTGATAGGGCCGGCGGCCGGACGCCTGCACACCGCGCGCTCGCGCAATGACCAGGTGGCGCTCGATTTCCGCCTCTGGGTCAAGGAAGAGCTCGGCCGTACCGAAGCAGCCTTGTCCAGGCTGATTTCGGCATTTCTCGACAGGGCCGAAGAGCATGCCGACACGGTCATGCCCGGCTTCACACACCTTCAATCCGCCCAGCCGGTTACCTTCGGCCATCACTGCATGGCCTATGTGGAGATGTTCGGCCGTGACCGCCAGCGGGTGCGCCACGCCATCGAGCATATGGACGAGAGCCCGATCGGCGCCGCGGCCCTCGCCGGCACCGGATTTCCGATCGACCGGCAGATGACGGCTGAGGCGCTGGGGTTCCGCGAACCCACCCGCAATTCGATCGACACCGTATCGGATCGCGACTTCGCGCTGGAATTCCTCTCTCTTGCCGCCATATGCGCCGTGCATCTGTCGCGGCTGGCCGAGGAAATCGTCATCTGGTCGACGCCGCAATTCGGCTTCGTGCGGCTGTCGGACGCCTTTTCCACCGGCTCCTCGATCATGCCGCAGAAGAAGAACCCCGACGCCGCCGAACTCGTGCGCGCCAAGACCGGCCGCATCAACGGTTCGCTGATCGCGCTTCTGACCATCATGAAGGGGCTTCCGCTGGCCTATTCCAAGGACATGCAGGAAGACAAGGAACAGGTCTTTGACGCCGCTGAAAGCCTTGAGCTTTCGCTGGCCGCGATGGCAGGCATGGTACGCGACATGACGGTCCGCGCCGACCAGATGCGCAAGGCTGCGGGATCTGGCTACTCCACCGCCACCGACCTCGCCGACTGGCTGGTGCGCGAAGCGGGCCTGCCGTTCCGCGACGCCCACCATGCCACCGGGCGCGCGGTCGCCATGGCCGAAGAAAAAGGCTGTGAACTTGCCGAACTGCCGCTCGAGGATCTGCAAAGCATCAACCCGGCTATCACCGAAGGTATTTTTGATGTCCTCACCGTCGATGCTTCTGTCGCCAGCCGCCAAAGCTACGGCGGGACCGCGCCCTCGCAGGTCCGCAAGCAGATTGCCTGGTGGCGGACGCAAAACTGAGCCCGTCACAAGAACGCAGGCAGACAAAACCGGGTGCATAGTGCACTGAAAGCTTGTATGTAGGCCCCGCGAATTGCAAATCGTGAAGGCCATGGCAGGCGAGTGTGAGGAACAGCCAATGACGACCGGTCCCTGGATCAAAATCCTGTGCGCAATGACCTTGTCGGTCGCAGTCCTTTCGGGCTGCGGGCGCAAAGGTCCGCTGGATCGCCCGGGCGTGTCAGCCCCGCCGGCGACCGCGACCGAAGAGGCAACTGATCCCGCTCCGGTCAACGATCGGCGTTTTGTCCTCGACGGCCTGCTCGAATAGGCGCGTCCGGTGAACCATTTCAATTATATTGATGGCGTGCTCCACGCCGAAGGCGTGAGTCTTCCCGACATCGCGGCCCAGGTCGGAACCCCGTTCTATTGCTATTCGACCGCCACGCTCGCGCGCCACTACAAGGTGTTTTCCGGCGCGTTTGCCGACATCGATTCGATGGTCTGCTACGCCATGAAGGCCAATTCCAACCAGGCGGTTCTCAAGACCCTGGCGCGGCTCGGATCGGGCGTGGATGTGGTCTCCGAAGGAGAGTTGCGCCGCGCGCTGGCTGCGGGCATTCCGGCCTCGAAGATCCTGTTCTCCGGCGTCGGCAAGACCGCGCGCGAAATGGATGCGGCACTTGCCGCCGACATCTATTGCTTCAATATCGAATCAGAGCCCGAACTCGAACTGCTCAACGCCCGCGCCCTGGCGATGGGCAAGGTCGCGCCGATCTCCTTCCGCATCAATCCCGACGTCGATGCGAAGACCCACGCCAAGATCTCGACCGGCAAGAAGGAAGACAAGTTCGGCATCTCCTGGCAGCGCGCCCGGGCGGTCTACAAGTATGCGGCAAGCCTCCCCGGCGTCCGGGTCACCGGCATCGACATGCATATCGGCAGCCAGATCACCGAGTTGCAGCCCTTCGACGATGCGCTCAAGCTTATGGTGGAGCTTGTCGAAACCCTTCGCGCCGATGGTCATGCCATCCATCATTTCGATATCGGCGGCGGCCTGGGCGTCCCCTATCGCGACGACAATGCGCCGCCGCCCGGTCCCGACGCCTATGGCGACATGGTCAAGGCCAGGCTGCGCGATCTCGGCTGCAAGGTCATTCTCGAACCGGGCCGGCTGATCGTCGCCAATGCCGGCGTGCTCGTATCCGAGGTCATCTATGTCAAGGATGGCGGCGACAAGACCTTTGTCATCGTCGACGCCGCCATGAACGATCTGATCCGGCCGACACTCTATGAGGCTTGGCATGAAATCCGACCGGTCCGGCTGTCGGCAGCAAGCGCGCCGCGGATTCGTGCCGATATTGTCGGCCCGGTCTGCGAGAGTGGCGATTACCTTGCCAAGGACCGGGAAATGACAGCGCTCAAATCGGGCGACTTGATTGCAGTCGGCTCTGCCGGCGCCTATGGCGCGGTTCAGGCCGGAACCTACAATACAAGGCTTCTTGTGCCCGAAGTTCTTGTGCATGGCGACAGGTTCCACGTCGTGCGGGGACGCCCGTCCTACGAGGAGCTGATCGGCCTCGATTCGGTTCCCGCCTGGCTTGATTGACGCCGGTACGCGCATTCAGTCTTCGTCCATCGGGCAATTCGTTCCCTGACGGCGGAAATGCACTTTCACTTTTATGTCACAGGCCTCGCCTTGGCCACAAAGGCTGCTATCTTCTTGTCTGACGCTGAAGGAAGATGACATGGCAGGCACCCCCGACGGCATGGCACCCCCACCTGAGAATCGCAGTGACACGGCTCGCCGCTCGGTCGCCTTCGGCAGGCTCCGCATGCGGGTCAACCTCTCGCTTGGTCGTCTGATCACCCTGTCGGCGCCACTCCTCGGTGTCATTGCCCTTTACCTGTCATTCTCCTGGTTCGGCCTTTTCCGGATCGTTCCGGATTGGCTGCGTCTCACGCTCCTGGGTCTGTTCGTCGTAGCACTGCTCGCGTCAGTGTGGCCGCTGACGCGGTTCCGCGCGCCCGGCCGCAGCGAAATCGATTCCCGGCTTGAAGCCGAAAACCACATCGCCAACCAGGCAATCACCACCCAGGACGACAGGATCGAAGCCGCCGACCCCTTCGCCCGCGCGCTGTGGGAAGAACACCGTCGCCGCATGGCGCAAAAGATAGGGACGCTTGAAACAGGGCTTCCGCGCTCGAGCCTGCCCGTGCGCGACCCCTGGGGCCTCCGGGTGGCGGCCGGGCTGTTGCTGTTCGTGGCCTTTGGCTATTCCTTCTCCGGCAATTCCGGCCGGCCCGGCGACGCCTTTGTGAGCCATGTGAGCCGCGACCTGCCCGATGTTCGGATTGACGCGTGGATCACCCCGCCATCCTATGTCAATCAGGCCCCGGTATTCCTGACCGGCGTCAACCGTCCCGCAGGCGAGGCCGTCGACGCCATCGAGGGCAGCGAGATCACCATCCGTGTCGGCGGCGGCGGGACGGACGCCCAGGTGATGTGGGGACCGGATCAGGCGACGCTCAGCCCGCTTGAACAAACCGATGCGCCCGATCCAGGCGCGGTTGCGCCCGCAAGCGGGTCAAACTGGGTCTTCAAGCCTGAAGCGGATGGCCAACTGACAATTAGCGCAGGCCGATCCGGGGCCGAATTCACCATCCGGGTCATCGCCGATGAGCCGCCCGTCGCCGCCTTCATCGAGACGCCGCGCCGGGCAGCCAATGGCGCCCTCGAACTTGAGTATATGCTGACCGACGATCATGGCGTTGCCAAAGCCGAGGCTGAAATTGTTCCTGCTGAAGAGCCCTCGCCTGACGCGCGGCCATTGTTTGACCCGCCCCAATACCGTCTCTCCCTGCCGCGGCGGTCCTCTCCGGACAACCGTGCGATCGCCAGCCATGATCTCACCGAGCATCCGCTCGCTGGCCAGAATGTGCGGATAACGCTCGTTGCCACGGATGGGGCGGGGCAGGAAGGCCGCAGTGAGACGCTTGAGACCGTGCTGCCCGGGCGGCGGTTTTCCGAACCGCTGGCCGCCGCCGTTGTCGAACAGCGCGGCGTACTGGCGCTCGACGCCAACAATCTGCAGCGCGTCTATGACCTGCACGACGCGCTGACCATCGCGCCCGAGGAAACCATCCCCAACCTCACCCATTATCTGTTGCTGCAATCGGTCCGGGGCCGGCTTGAAAACGCCCGCTCGGATGAGGATCTGCGTGCTGCGATCGACTACATGTGGGGCGTGGCCCTGCAGCTTGAAGACGGCAACCTGTCGTTGGCAGAGCGCCGCCTGCGCGACGCCCAGAATGCGCTGGCCGAGGCTCTCGAAAACGGCGCCATGGATGAAGAAATCAGCCAGTTGATGGATGAGTTGCGCGAAGCCATGCAGGACTATCTGCGTGAACTGGCGCGTCAGAATCCGGCCAACCAGAATGCTGAAAATCAACCCATGCCTGAAAACATGCTGCGCCAGCGCGATCTCGACAACATGCTCGACCAGATCGAGAACCTGGCCCGTTCCGGCGCCCGCGACCAGGCCCAGCAGATGCTTCAGGAACTGCAGCGCATGATGAACAACCTTCAGGCCGGCCGGCAGCAGCGCCAGCAGCAGCAGGGCGGCCCGATGCGCCAGCAGATGGACAAGCTGGGCGAACTGATGCGCCAGCAACAGCAGCTCATGGACGAGACCATGCGCGCCGACCGCGACCGCCAGGGCCAGCCGGGGGAAGGTCGCGACCGCCAGCAGCAGGGCCAGCAGCAGCCCGGCGATGGCCAGGACCAGGGTCAGCAGGGCCAGGGCGATCAGTCGCTGGAGGACATGCTCGGGGCGCTCGGCCGCAGCCAGCAGGAGCTCCGCGACGCGCTGGGACAGTTGCAGAGCGACCTTGAGGCTATGGGCATCAATCCGTCCGAAGGTTTCGGCGAAGCCGGCGAGGCCATGGGCGATGCGGCCGGAAACCTCGAGCAGGGCGAGACCGGCCAGGCGCTCGGCGATCAGGGCCGCGCCCTTCAGGCCCTGCGCCAGGGCGCGGAAGACATGATGAACCAGATGATGCAGGCCATGGGCGACCAGCCCGGCGAAGCCGAAGGCGAGGGACCTGACCGCAACGGCAATCGCTCGGCCGACGACCGCGATCCGCTCGGCCGCCCGCGTGCGACCACCGGTCCGGATTTCGGCAGCCGGGTCAAGGTTCCGGACGAGATCGACATTCAGCGCGCCCGCGAGATCCTGGACGCCATCCGCAAGCGCCTGGGCGACCAGTTTTCACCGGAGATCGAGAAACGCTACCTCGAACGCCTGCTCGACCTTCAGTGAACCGGGCCTTGTCTGCGGCTCCGGCCGGCGGCTCAGGCAGCCTTCGCCATCAGCGCGTCCGCCACGGCCTGCCGGATCTGCGGCAGGCTGAACGGTTTTTCAACGACATCGACGACAATGCGCATCAGCGGCTCGGCCCGCTCACGCTGCTCGGCATAGCCTGTCATCAGCAGGATCGGCATGGCCGGGGTGAGAGTGGCGGTTTGAGTCGCCAGGGCAATGCCATCCATCACCGGCATGCGGATGTCCGACAGCAGCAGGTCGAACGCTTCCGTCTCCAGACGCTCCAGCGCTTCAGCTCCATCGGCGCACTCGACGATGTCGTGGCCGTCCATGACCAGCGCACGGGCGACAAAACGCCTGAGCGTATCTTCGTCTTCGGCAATCAGGATTTTCGCCAACGTCCATTCCTCCGGCTGTTGAACCAAGCCTAAGGTCCAAACCTTGCAGCAACGTAACCATGACGCAGTTTTTCCTGCCCAGCTTGCACCAGCAAGGCTTCAGGCGTCGCCCTTGACGATGCCCACGAAGGGCAATTCCCGGAAGGCGTAAGCCACGTCCATCCCATAGCCCACAACGAAGTAATCCGGGCATTCAAACCCGACATAGTCGGCGTCCAGACTGCCTTCCCGGCGTGAGCGCTTGTCGAGAAGCACCGCGATGTCGACATTCTTGGCGCCGCGCTCATACATCAGGTCACGGGCAAATCTGAGCGTCCGGCCAGATTCGAGAATGTCGTCTATCAGCAGAATGTCCCGATCGCGCACATCGCTGTCGATGTCCTTGATGATCTTGACGCCCTGGCTCTTTGTCCCCTTGCCATAGCTCGACAAGGTGATGAACTCGACTTCAGGTTCGAGACCGGCATCATGCAGCGCCCGGATCAGATCGGCCGCGAAAATGAACGACCCCTTGAGGATCGAGATAACCAGCAGATCCTTCTTCGGATTGGCGGCGATTTCCGCAGCCATGGTGCGGTTGCGCCCGGCAATCATCTCCGGCGTGAACAGGGGCTCGATTATTTTTCCGCGTACAACCGGCATTCACGCTCTCCAGGAGATTTGGTCAAAATTGCTGGTCAATTCCTAACGCATAAGCCCTCAAACCGAAACCGATTAGAAGCTGGTGTTTCCACAGGGCTGTTGGACCGCAAACCAAGCCTGCCGATGACGCGGAGATCTATCCGCGTGCGGCGGTCAGCTTCCGCCGGGCCGTATCATCAGGATTGACCCGGCCCTTTCGATCCGTGCCGGTCTTGGCGCGGGCGTTGTATAGCTGCTTTTGGCGCTCGCGGCTTTTCCATCCGCTACAGAAGACGGCACCTCGGGGTCGGGAGTTGGCGGGGCCTGAACGGAATTTGATGCTGCGCTCGCAGCGGGAGTAGCTGAGATCGGGGCTTGCGCCCTGGCTTCGGACGGCGATGCCGGCGCCAGATCGCCCGAAATCCAGAATGCCGCTGCGGCAATACCGCACATCACCAGAACAAGGGCGGAAGCTGCCAGGGAGGGACGGGATCCCCTGGAAGACAGCGGCGTGCCTTCACCTCCGAACACGCCGAGCCGCCCGTTCCGGCCCGCATCCTGCCGGGATATCCGGTCGGAACAGGCAAAATCGGACGGGAATGGGCCATGCTCCGGTGATCGGGTCAGCCGGGACTTGAAAACACCGCTGGTCTCGTCCGCGGAAGGCCTGTCTGAAAGGCTGCCGCCGGGGGCGCCGATGGTCTCGAAGCACGCGTCCTCGACATCGCGCGGGCGCAATGCACGTGGTCTGCGGATCCGGTCCGGCATCAACAGATCGCCGCTTGCCGGCTCGATCGCATGTGCCTCGCGGCTTGAAGCGCCCATCAGCAACCTCGTTTGCGCCTCTGTCATGCAGAAGCAGTTGAAACAACTCCTAACGATGCGTAAACGGAAATGGTTAACGCTTGCCGAACGGGCCGTGCCATAAGGTCGGCTTGACCGATGTTTTAACTTGGCGTTAAGCATGCCCCACGATTGTGGGCGAGCGACAACCTGGCCCGGCTACTTGTGCAGATCCGCCATCGCGACAGGAATTGATAGTTGATCCATTTCGAAAATGTCGGATTGCGCTATGGCATGGGGCCGGAGGTCCTGCGCGATCTGACCTTCGACATCCCCAAGCGATCCTTCCAGTTCCTGACCGGACCGTCAGGCGCCGGCAAGACGACGCTGATGCGGCTTCTGTTCATGTCGCTCAAGCCTACACGGGGACTGATTCGCATGTTCGACCGGGATATTTCCATGATCCCGGGCGAAGAGTTGCCGCTGCTGCGCCGCCGGATCGGCATCGTCTTCCAGGATTTCCGCCTGCTTGACCACATGACGACCTACGAGAATGTCGCACTGCCGCTCAGGGTCCGCGGCAAGGATGAATCGAGCTATCGCTCCGATGTGATCGAGCTTCTCAAATGGGTTGGCTTGGGTGAACGCATCAATGTGCTTCCGCCGGTCCTTTCCGGCGGGGAAAAGCAGCGCGTGGCGATCGCCCGCGCCCTGATCGATCAGCCTGAAATCCTGCTGGCCGACGAACCGACGGGCAATGTCGACCCACCAATGGCGCAACGCCTGCTCAATCTGTTCATCGAACTCAACCGGCTTGGCACAGCCGTGATCATCGCCACCCATGATCTTACACTGATGGACCGGGTCAATGCCCGCCGCATGATCCTGTCCGAGGGACGGCTCGATATTTATGACTGACCCCGCCGCCAGCAACCGGGAAACCGGCAGGAAGGAGCGTCCGGTTATCTTGCGGCCAATGGCGCCGATCGTGCCGCCGGTCAATGTCTCGGGCCGCGCGCTGATGGTGGTGATCGCCATCATGTCGTTTCTGTGCGCCGTTACCCTCGGCGCGGTCACCATGGTTCAGGAAAAGGCCGAAGCCTGGCAGGGAGATGTGTCCCGCGAGATCACCATTCAAATCAAGCCGGACGACGGTCTCGATATGGAAAAGGTTCTGATCGAGGTCCGGGACATTGTTCTGGCCGTTCCGGGAGCCTTATCGGCGGAGATCGTTGATCGTGCCTCGACCGCAAGACTGCTCGAACCCTGGCTGGGCGAGGGCTTTGACATGGACGAACTGCCGGTTCCGCGTCTTGTCATTGTTACCATTGACGAGGCTGCCCCGCCTGATTTTACCGCCATGCGCCAGGCTCTCGCCAATGCTGTTCCCGCAGCCACGCTTGACGATCACCGCGCCTGGACAGAGCGCTTGATCTCCATGGCGCGGATCACCGTCTTCATCGGCGTGGGCATCCTGACCTTGATGCTCGCCACGACAATGCTCACCGTGATTTTCGCTACACGTGGCGCGATGGCCGGCAATCGACACATTGTCGAAGTTCTGCATTTTGTCGGCGCCGAGACCCGCTTCATAGCGTCCCAGTTCCAGAAACGGTTCCTTCTGATCGGCCTCAAGGGTGCTGCCTTTGGCGGCGGCGTGGCGGCAGTGGCGTTCCTGCTGCTAGGCGCGTGGCAGAGCAATACCATGGCGACGGCGCTCAGTGACCAGGCCACCGCCCTGTTCGGCCGCTTCACCCTGAGCGGGGCCGGCTATTTCGGCATTGTCGGCATTGTCATCCTTGTATCGGCCATGACTGCATTGACCACCCGCCTCACCGTCATCAGAACCATCCGCGAGATCGACCGGCAGCGCGCCGATCCGTCGTCAGCAGAAATCGGTTGACTTGCCCGTTTTCTGCCGCAAATCCGACTGGTCCTTGCCGGAATCTCAGAGTATTCATGATTCATGAGTGTGGAAACCGCACAGCCGGAAACGGCAACACCGGAAGACGCCAGGATTGATGTGATGCATCGTCTGAGGCGCGTGGGACATCATGGCCTGCGCATCGTCACCATCTCAACCATTGTCGCCATCGCCCTGGTCGCGATGGGTTTTTTCCGCTTTACCGACACCATTGCAGACCTGAAGGTCTCCGCCACACCTGGCAATGTCGATGCGATCGTCGCCCTGACCGGCGGATCTCAAAGAATAGATCAGGCCTTGGCGTTGCTTGAGGAAGGCATAGGCAAACGCTTGCTGATCTCCGGCGTCAATCCTTCGACAAGCAGCGCAGCGTTACGCCGGGCCACCGGAACACAAACGGCCACTTTCGACTGTTGCGTTGACATCGGCTACGAGGCGCTCGACACCATCGGCAACGCCAACGAGACCGCCCTCTGGATCCGCGAGCACGACTACACAAGAATCCTCGTGGTTACCAACAATTATCATATGCCGCGAAGCCTCATGGAACTCTCGCAAGCCAGTCCCGATGTGACCTTCATCGCCCATCCGGTCACTCTTGCCGATCTGAAAAAGGATACCTGGCTGACCGATCCCGTGGCGCTGCGTACCCTGTTTGTGGAATACGCAAAGTACTCCCTCGCCCGGCTGCGCAACTGGAGCGGGGCCAAGACCGCGAGCGGCCTCCGCGCCGACATGGATGGCGATCGCCCGGTCGCAGCCAGTTTGCACTGATTTTAGCCCGTACAGGTTTTCCGCTGCCGGTCGATAGTGTAACCCGGACCAATGGGCCCGTCGCAAACGCTGGCGGGGCTGCTCGAAAATCCGGATTCAGCAATGATTGTTCTCAGATCCATCCTCTTCAACATCGCATTCTACATCAACCTGATCGTGCGCATGATCGTGTTCTCGCCCTATTATTTTCTGGCCGAACGCAAGGCTGCCTGGAGCGTGCCGAAGAACTGGGCGCTGGCCAACCACTGGCTGCAGGACAAGATCGTCGGCACCACGTTTGAAATAGAAGGTCTCGAGAACATCCCTGAAGGCGGCTACATCTTTGCTCCCAAGCACCAGTCGTTCTGGGACGCTTATGCGCTGCTGCCTTGGCTTGACGACCCTGTCTACATCCTCAAACGCGAACTTGGCTGGATCCCGCTTTTCGGTCAGTACATTCTCAAAATGAGGATGGTCCCGGTCAATCGTGGCGCCAAGGGCAAGGTCATGGCGGAGGTGCTCGAGCGCACCAAACGCGAGGTCGACAGCGGCCGTCAGCTCATCATCTATCCGGAAGGCACACGCCGCCCCGCCGGCGCGCCGCCGGATTACAAATATGGCATTGCCCGGCTTTACCGCGATCTCCAGGTGCCGGTGGTGCCTGTCGTCATGCATCCCGGCCTGTTCTGGCCGCGGCGCAAATTCCTGCGCTACCCCGGCCATTTCAAGGTGCAGATCCTGCCGCCAATAGCCCCGGGAATGGACCCCGATGCCTTCATGGAAAAGCTCATTGACGTGATGGAAACCGCCAGCGACAAACTGCTGGTCGAGACAGTCAAGGCCAATCCGCAGGTTCCTCTGCGCGAGGAGGCCCGCCGCAGGCTTGCAGAACTCGGCGCAGCGTCTGGCGCCGGTTTGTCTTGAGGCTCAAGGCCGGTCTTCGCCGCCGATCCTGTGCACGATCGCCTCAAGATGAGGATCGCGAATCCCGAGCGTGTTCAGGTGAGCAACCGTGTTGAGCACATACTCCTCATTCGGCCCTGACCGGCCCCGCGCGCCCTGCACCCGGGCAAATGCGTCGGCTGCCGTCAACCCTCCCGCATACTGGTGATGAGCACGATCAACCACATAGGTCATTGCCTGGACCTGATGCCCGGTATCAAGCCTGATTGTGCGTACGGTTTCGAGGTAGACATGGGTGACCAGTTCGCGCTCGCGCAGATAGGCGGTGACTGCATCCCGGCTTTCCGGTCGGACACGAAATGCAACGCCGTGGCAGGATCCGCCGCGATCAAGTCCGAGCACCAGTCCCGGCCGTTCGGGCGTGCCACGGTGAACAAACGATCGCACGCACAGCGCCCTGTGATAGCCGAACAACCTCGCCTGCCGGGTTTCCTCGTGATCAAAACCTGGCCGCCACATCAGTGAACCATAGCCAAACACCCAAAAATCGTCCATATCCGAGCCCGTATTGTGCTGCACATGACCGCGCCGCAGCCGATGGTAATTCTGATCCGCCCCCCTGACTGGCAAACGCGGTCAGGTTATGCTTCAACCACAACGCCAGCCCTTTTTGCAGGGCACAAAGCGAGAACGCAATGCCATCCACCGCTTCCGGGCAACCCGCATCTCCTTCATCGCGCAAATTCGGCTGGCTGGCCGCCGCGATTGTCGCCGGATGCGTGTTCTGGACCGTGGGCTGGTTCCTTGTCGCCGCAAAGATCGAAGAGCGCCTGCCGGAAACGCTCGCCGGGATCGTCGGCGCAAACGCAAAAGCGGGATGCGAGAATGCCGAGGTCCGTGGCTACCCCTTCCGCTTCGGCGTGTTTTGCCAAACGTTGTCCTACGCGAACGCCGACGACCGGGTGACCGCCATTTCAGGCGAGCTTCGTTCGGCCGCGCAATTTTACAGACCCGGTCACATCGTCGCCGAAATCGACGGGCCGCTCGCAATCACCGCCCCCGGACTCGATGCCCGTTTGGATTGGCGAACGCTGCAGACGAGCGTTCAAGCGACAGCAGACGGTGTCAGCCGCGGATCGCTCGATGGCCGCACTGTCAGCTTCGACATCGATGGCGCCGGATTGCCCCAAAGGCTGGCCATGCAGGCCGGCAAGATCAACGCGCATGGCCGCCAGAACGGCCCGGATCTCGACATCGCGCTCTATGGCGAGGATTTTCAGAACAGCCTTGTGGCCGGGCTTACAGCCAAAGCCTTCACGCTCGAAGCGACCTTGCCGGGCCAGGCTGGCCTGCTGGACGCTCCCTACACCGCGATCACCATTCCGTTTGAAACACGGCTCCATCGCCTGGCGATCGAGCTCGATGAGACCTCCTCCCTGGAAATCTCTGGCCCCGTTCAAGTTGGCGTGGACAGACGAATATCCGGCACTCTCAAGGTGACGCTCCGCAACCCGCAGCGCATAATCGAGATCGCGGCCACCCTGGACCCGGATATTGCCAAGCTGATCAACCGCTTTGCCCCGTTGATCGCAACTCTTGACACAAGTCCCGGAGAGGACGGCTTCACTTTGCCGCTGACGATCCAGAACAGCCGGGTCTCGCTCGGCATGATCCCGCTTGGGCAATTGCCTGATTTCTGATGCCGGTTATTCGGCGGGGTGCTTGGCGTCTGTCTTGATCGCATTGCGGCCAAAATTCGGCGCGTCCGTATCCTGTCCGGCCTCGACGATGGACCTGCGGATGCCACGGGTGCGGGTAAAAAGCTCCAGGAGTTTGTCGCCATCGCCCCACCGCACTGCCCGTTGCAGCGAGGACAGATCTTCGGAGAACCGCGCCAGCATTTCTAGGATAGCATCCTTGTTGTGCAGGCACACGTCCCGCCACATCACCGGGTCCGAGGCCGCCAGGCGGGTGAAATCGCGGAAACCCGACGCCGAATATTTGATCACCTCGGACTTCGTCACAGCTTCCAGATCGTCGGCGGTGCCGACAATGTTGTAGGCGATGATGTGCGGCAAATGCGAAACGATCGCCAGCACCAGATCATGGTGCTCCGGATCCATCTGCTCGACCTTCGATCCGCAGGCCTCCCAGAACCCGGTCAGCCGCGCGATGGCCTGAGCGTCCGTGCCTTCCGTTGGCGTCAGGATGCACCAGCGTCCCTCAAACAGTTCGGCAAACCCCGCCTCAGGACCGCTGTGTTCAGTGCCGGCGATCGGATGGCCGGCAATAAAGTGAACATGATCCGGCATATGCGGCTGCATCTGGCGGACGACCGAAGCCTTGGTCGACCCCACATCGGTCACGATCACGCCGGGCTTGAGATGCGGCCCGATCTCCTGCGCCACCTGCCCGGACGCGCCGACCGGCACGGAGACAATCACCAGATCGGCATTGGCGACCGCATCCGCATTGGAAAGAAAATAATCATCGCCCAGGCCAAGCGCGCGCGCCGCTTCGAGCGTGTCGGCGCTTCTGGTGGCAATCGTGACATGGCGCGCCAGCCCCTTGGCGCGAATGACGCGCGCAAGCGACGAGCCGATAAGCCCGATGCCGATCAGGGTGACGTTGTCAAACAGCGGTTTGGTCATGATGGTCAGGCCATGAATTCCTTGAGCGCCTCAAGGGCGCCGAGATTGGCTTCCTCGCTGCCGATGGTCATCCGAAGCGCGTCCGGCAAACCATAGCCCGCCACCCGGCGCAGGATATAGCCCCGCGAGGAGAGATACTCATCGGCTTCCGCTGCCGTCTTGCCGGCTGTCTTCGGAAAATGGATCAGCACGAAATTGCCGACCGATGGAGTCACTTTCAGGCCCAGAGCTTCGAGGGCTTCGCAGACGCGGCCGAGCCAGGCTTCGTTGTGCTCGACGGCGCGTTCGACATGAGCCCTGTCCCCGATCGCCGCAGCCCCCGCGATGAGCGCCAGCGCATTGACATTGAACGGTCCGCGCACCCGGTTGCAGGCGTCGATGATCGCTCCATTTGCGTACATCCAGCCGATCCTGAGACCCGCCAGCCCGTGAATCTTCGAAAATGTCCGGGTCATCACCACATTCGAATTGGCCGAGACCAGCTCGATCCCAGCTTCATAGTCATTGCGGCGGACATATTCGGCATAGGCTGCGTCCAGCACCAGTATCACATGCGCGGGCAACCCGGCATGCAACCGCCGCACTTCACTGACCGGAATATAGGTCCCGGTGGGATTGTTGGGATTGGCAAGAAAAACGATCTTGGTCTTCCGGGTGACCGCATCCAGGATCGCGTCGACATTGGCTGTCAGATCCGTGTCCGGCACGGAAACCGGCGTGGCGCCAGCCGCCATGATCTGGATCTTGTAGACCAGAAAACCATGTTCGGTGAACAGGCCTTCATCGCCCGGAGCAAGATAGGTCTGGCACAGGAGCCCGAGAAGTTCGTCAGAGCCGTTGCCGCACAGGATGTTGCCGGGGTTAAGCCCGTAAGCACGAGAGATCGCTTCGCGCAGCTCATGCGCGGAGCCATCTGGGTAAGTCGCCAGATCGACATTTCGTGCGGCGAAGGCTTCCGTGACCAGCGGGCTCGGCCCCAGGGGGGATTCGTTTGAAGAGAGCTTGTAGACCTTGGCCACGCCATGAGCCGTCTCGCGCCCTGGCACGTAGGCTGCGATATCCATGACCCCCGGTTTCGGGCTGGGACGCTCTGAGCTGCTCATGGTGAAATTCCCTTGCAAACGAAAAACCTCGCGGAGTGAGGCCGAAATAGCCTCTTGCAACGATCTTGTCGAGAGTGGCGATCAGCTGATGGGTCTGGTGCGTCGGTGCGCCGCGCGCGAGGTTTGCGGCGACAGCACCGGAACGAACACCCGGCGCGAAGCCCGCGCCGCCACCGGCAAGCCCTGATACAGCCGCTTCTGAGCCTCAACGATGATGACGCCGGAAAACACAGGCCACATCCGGCGGCCGATCCGCTCGAGGACCGAGCGCATGCGCAGGATCACCGCCCGCTCGGAGGGGGGAAACAGCAAGGCCTCGGCGAAAGCGCCGGGCGTGAAATTGCTTTCCCGCAGGAGCCTGATCAGCTGGCCGCGCGAATAGGGCCGCCCAGCGCCAAATGGCGTGTGCTCGAACCGGGCCCAGACGCCGCGCCGGTTGGGCGCGACGATTACAAGACGTCCCCCTGGCGCCAGCACCCGCCAGAGTTCCTTCAGCGTTTCGCGCGGATTTTCGGCGAATTCGAGGGAATGCACCATCAGCACGCGGTCAAGGGCCGCATCCGGCAACGGCAGCTCTTCATCAAACACCAGAGCCGTGGCCGAAGGCCCGCCCACCGGCCAGTTGACAGCGCCCTGGCCCGCCGGCATGAAGGCGAAGGTCCGTTCCGCACCGGGTCCGAACCGGTCGAGATAAGGCGCAGCATAGCCAAGACCCATCAACCGCTCGCCGGGCAGATTGGCCCAGATCGACGACAGCGCCATGGCCACGGAATGTTCGGCAAACCTGCCGAGCCGGGAATGGTAGAACTGTCTCAAGTCAACAATGTCGGCGTGCATGACGGGGAACCTGAATGGATCGGGCGGCTTCAGCGCAGCGTAGCACCGGGCGGTTTTGGCGCACACCCGGAAAATCCACCGATCGGAGACCGCGGCTTGTCCGCTCTAAGGCTTGCGGTTCGTGGCCGGCAGAGGCGCGGTGATCCGCGTTTGCCGGTTGGGCCGGATGCCTGTCACACCGGAACCGGCGGGAGTTCGGGAATCGGCAAGCCGTCGAACGGCTGACGCCAGGCCGGAAGAGCGTCAAGCCTTGCGTACCAACGCGTCACCGCTTCAAACCCGTCGAGCGGCAATCTGGCGATGTCGTTGTAGGGCAGAAACGTTGCCATGCGGAAATCGGCATAGGATGGCGCACCGCCTGTCAGCCACTCCCTGGACGCAAGAAGAGCATCAAGGATCAAGGCCGACCGGTGGAACATGTCCAGCCCCTCGGCGGTCTCGTCCGGGTCGATCGGACCAATGCCGTAGCGCTGCTTGGTTCCGCGTTCAAAATGCACCATGTCGCAGGCATGGACAAAATTTGCCTTGCCCCAACTGATCCAGCGGATCATGTCCGGTTCATCGTCCCCGACGCGCCAGAAATCCGACCCCATTGCCCGCGACAGCCTGCAGGCGATCGCATCAGCTTCCCAAAGCGTGCCGCCGGCTTCCTCGAGGATAGGAATGCTCAGGTTCGGGTTGAGTTTCGAGAACCGCTCCGCCTGCCCCTGTGCGAAGGGCGCCGCGAATTCGAACTCGACCGGGCAGTCGAGATGGCGCGCCACGGCGACAGCCAATCGGGGATTGGGATTTCTGCTGCAATAGAGCTTCATGGAATGTTCGCGTCTCTGATCGCTGGAGCTTCGGCAAGGGATATTTACAACTCTTATGCGCCGCCGAACAGTCGCTTGTGATGATGCACAAGGACAGACCCCACGATGATGGGTGACGAACGGGGCACCCATCGGTATGCTTTGAAAAGTGATTCAATGGCTGTTGGAGAGAAACTGATGACACGTCTCATGATCGACCAGTTTTCCTGCCGGCAGGACAATTTCGGCGTCATCCTGCACGATCCGCTGACCGGTGACACAGCCAGCATCGATGCACCGGATGGGGCCGTGATTGCAAGACGCCTTGAAGAGGGCGGCTGGCGCCTCACCCACCTTCTGATGACGCACCATCATCCCGACCATGTCGAGGGGATCGCTGCGCTGGCGGAGACCTGGTCGCCCGAGATCATCGGTCCCGACGCAGAGAAGGCCAAGATCGCTGGCCTGACCCGGACCGTGAGCGATGGCGACACATTCGATTTCGCCGGCAGGAGCGTGAACGTCATCGCCACGCCGGGCCATACGTCCGGTCATATCTGCTTCTACCTCCCGGAAGAGGATCTGCTGTTTGCCGGCGATACGCTGTTCGCGCTCGGCTGCGGCCGCCTGTTCGAAGGCTCGCCCGAGGACATGTTCGGCTCGCTTGCCCGGCTTGCCGCGCTTCCCGACCAGACCCGGGTCTATTGCGGCCACGAATACACGCAGTCCAACGGCCGCTTTGCGGTGACCGTCGATCCGGACAATCAGGCGCTGGCCGAGCGCATGAAGGAGATCGACGACCTGCGCGCCAGGGGACTGCCGACGCTGCCCACGACCATCGGCTTTGAGAAGCGCACCAATCCCTTCCTGCGAACCGGTGATCCGTCCCTCCGCAAGCATCTGGGCATGGAGGCCGCCAGCGATATCGAAGTGTTTGCCGAACTGCGCCGGCGCAAGGACAGGTTCTGATCATGAACGAGACCCTGTCCGCCCGCGAGATCATCGCCACGCTCGGCATGAAGCAGCATCCGGAGGGCGGCTGGTACCGCGAAACATTCCGGGACACGGAGGGCGGAAAGCGCGGTCATTCGACCGCGATCTACTATCTGCTTGAAGGCGGCGACTGCTCGCACTGGCACCGGGTCACCGACGCCGTGGAAATCTGGCACTGGCATGGCGGCGGACCGCTCGCTCTCACCCTGTCGGCCGATGGATGCAACGCCGAGTCCCATCGCCTGGGCATGAACCTGGGCAACGGCGAACGACCGCAGATTGTCGTGCCGGCCGGCTGGTGGCAATCCGCCGCCTCTCTGGGCGCCTGGACCCTCGTCGGCTGCACGGTGGCGCCGGGATTCGAATTCGCCAGTTTCGAAATGGCGCCGCCGGACTGGCGCCCGTCTCCGTTCCAGGGCGCGCCCCTCAGGCCAGAAGGCCAAGCGTGATCAGCATCTGGCCCGCAAAATAGAGCACCCACACCGCGGGTCTCGTCAGCCGCTTCCCGGGGCTCGTCTCGGCCATCAGGAACTTCTCCGATCCCAGGATCGCGTCCGAGGCCATGAACGCCACCACGCCGAGCAGCACCAGCCCACCGAGCGTCACGCCGCCCAGCCCCATGACGGCAATCGCCAGCACATAGGCCGCCACCGGTCCGGCCAGCGGCCCGGCCTTGCGCACCATCAGCACCCCCATCCCGAGCGCGAAGACGGCGACGGCGAGAAGTCCGGGAATCGCAGCTTCAGAAAATCCTGGGCCGGATGAGATGAACAGCACCGCATAGACGATGTGGGCCGCAAGAAAGCTCCCCAGACCGCCGAGAAAGGCCGCGTCTCCCTCCTGCGCCAGAAACGCATCTCCAAGGGCGGACAGGGCCAGCGCCAGCGCCAGCAGCTTTGGGCCACCGGCCATCAGCGCCAGCACGCTCAGAAGTCCCACCGCCAGCGTCTTGGCAGCGGTCCGCATCCAGGAGACCGGTTGACCGAGCATGGCGAGGTAGGCTGCGAAAGCCAGCGCCGACAGCACCGCGATGCCATTTTCAACCATGCCGAATTCAGCCAGCGCGTCCGTCATGAGGATGGCTTCCTCTTCAGAAGGTCCTTGGCGGCGAGGAAAGCCCCGCCGGTGATCAGCAGGCAGGCGAGCGCAATGCCGATGCTTGCCTTGCCATGGCCGAACAGGATCAGGATCAGGGTCGACAACAGCGGCGCGGCGTAGCTCGCCACGCCCAGCACCTGGATGTCCCCCTTCTTGACGCCGTAATCCCATGCGTAGAACGCCAGTCCGACGGGTCCCAGTCCAAGGCCGAGAACGGCGAGCCATTGACCGGATGTCTCCGGCCAGACCGTGGTCTCCAGCAGCAGGTGGCACAGCGCCGACAACACGGCCGAGATCAGGCAGAACCCGGCGACGACATCGGTGGGCGTTGCGCCGAACCGCCGCGAGAGCAGTGAGTAGGAGGACCAGGTCAGCGCGCACAGGCCCGCCGCTGCGTATCCCAGCAGACTGCCGCCGCCAAAGCCGCCCTCGGCGCCGCGCATCAGGATCAGCGCGGTCCCCGCAAGCCCCATCAGGGCGCCGGCGACATGATGCCAGCCGAGGCGCTCTCCCGGCAACAGCGCCGAGCCGACCACGATAAGCAACGGCCAGAGATAGGCGATCAGTCCCGCTTCGACCGCCGGCGCGTTCCTGAGCGCGGTAAAATAGAGAAAATGATAACCGAATAGCCCGAAGAGCCCGAGCGCCCAGACCTTGCCCGGCTGCCGGAACGCCCGGAAGCGGGCCGGGTCGCGGATCATCGCCGACAGGCCGATCACCGAACCGATCAGGAAACAGATCGCGGACAGCTGGAATGGCGGCATGGTGCCCGAAGCCGCAGTCAGAAGCGCCAGCGCCGACCACATCACGACAGCCGAAAACCCGATCAATGTAGGAATGTTTCCCAAACTCCGCCCCCGGCTTGCCGCAGCGTGAAGCTTACTCTGAGCGTTCACCGCATCCTTGCACAAGGAGTGGCTTTAGCCGCCAAACCGCGTCGCGGCAACGACAACCTGACCGATCTTGGTGGGAATCTTGGCGTAGACCGGTGCATAGAGGTCACCGCCCTCGTGTTTGGCAAACCAGACTTCCATCGTCTTGAGCTGTGTCAGATACTGAATGCCCGACGATCCCGTTCGATATCCGGCTTTCGGTTCAAACCGGACCGAGCAGACAATGGCGTCCCCCACAAAGCCTTCGGTCCGAAAGGGCCTGACATCTTTGGGCGCGAGGTGCAGCGTGACGCGGGTTTGTCCATCAAAAATCGGCAGGCTGCGCGGACAGACTTTTGACCCACCGGGAAAAACCAGGCCTGAGAGCGGATCCAGCACGGCTTTCAGATCCGCATCCGAGAGCGGAACCCAATCGGCGCCTGGCGCTTTGCGCTTCGGCGTGTTGACCGTCGACTTCACATTGCCATTGCGAAACTCGATCTCTGTCTTTTTCGCAGACTTGCCGCTTGCATAGCTCACCTGAAAGGTCGACGCCAGAAGCCTGTCCCCGCTCCGCTTTCCCGAGACACTTGCTGTGCCGCGGGTCTTCGAAAAAATGTCGGACAATGCGGATGTGCGCAAAGTTCCCGAGATCCTGTAGTCGTTCCCGTTGACTTCCGAGACAAAGCTCGCATAGGCCACGGGAAGCCCGATCAGCCGGACGGAATAGTCGCT
>NZ_JACIYP010000075.1 GCF_014359905.1 Hoeflea sp.
TGGTGACCTACAACGACTGGCGCGGCGAGCCGCGCGGCCGCCATGCCAAGAAGGCGGCCGCCCAGGGGCTGATCCAGGGGGATTGCGTCGATTGCAACGCCTGCGTCGCCGTCTGCCCGATGGGCATCGACATCAGGGACGGCCAGCAGCTCGAATGCATCACCTGCGCGCTGTGCATCGATGCCTGCGACACCATCATGGACAAGCTCGACCGGCCGCGCGGACTGATTTCCTACGCCACCCTGGCCGATTACGCCGACAACATGGCGCTGGCCACCGATCCCCAGACCGGCACGCTCGATCCGCGGCGCGTGCGCACGCCGGGCGGCGGCTTTGTCGAGGGGATCAGGCATTTCAACTGGCGCATCATCTTCCGTCCGCGCTCGCTCCTGTACATGGGCGTCTGGTCGGCGGTGGGCATCGGTCTCGTGGTGGCGCTGTTGTCGCGCGACCGGCTCGAGGTTAATGTCCTGCATGACCGCAACCCGCAATTCGTGCTCGAATCCAACGGCGATATCCGCAACGGCTATTCGGTCAAGATCCTCAACATGATCGCAGAGCCGCGGGTGATCTTCCTGTCGATCGAGGGTCTTCCCGGCGCGACCATGCGGATCGCGGGCATCGACCAGCCTCCGGGCGTGTCGTTTGCGATCCCGGTGGAGCCGGACCGGCTGCGCGAACTCAGGGTCAACATCCTGCAGCCCAGGGAGTTGGTGACGCCGAAAACCGCGACGTTCCGGATCATCGCCGAGGACAAGTCGAGCTTCGAGCGCGACAGCTATGTTGCCAACTTCCATGCGCCCGAGGATATGTGATGCAGATGATCCGAGCCATCTTTCAGCCCAAGGAATTCACCGGCAAGCACATGCTGTTCACGATGGTGGCGTTCTTCGGGGTGATCATCACGGTCAATCTGGTCATGGCGCGCTTCGCGGTGACCACCTGGAGCGGCCTCGTTGTGCCCAACACCTATGTCGCCAGCCAGGAGTTCAACGCCAAGGCAGCCGAAGCGCGCGCCATCGCCGCGCTGGGCTATCAGGTGAAGCTGACGCCGAACGCCGAGGGCCTGGCGATCGATTTCGTCGATGCCGCCGGCAAACCGGCGCTGGCCGACAGCATGATCGCCGAGTTGCGCCGGCCGGTTGGCGAAGATCAGGACCGGGAAATGGTGCTGGTGCGCGACAGCGACGGGATCTACCGCGCCGGGGGCGAACTGGCGGAGGGCGAGTGGATCGCCACCGTCATCGCCACAAGGGACGGCCAGACGCTCTACAAGCGCGGACGGCGGTTCCACGTCAGGGCGGACGGGAGCCTGAGGCCGTGAGCTGTTGCGCGGCGGGCACGGAAAGCGCTGCGGAACTTGAGGCGCTGAAATCGGAAGGTCCGTCGGCCGAGGAAATGTGGCTGTCGAGCCGGCCGCTCGGCGATGGCCTGCGCCAGGTCGACCTGATCGTCCCCGGCGTCCATTGCGGCGCCTGCATCGCGCTTCTGGAAAAGGAGCTGCCTTCGGTCATGGGCGTCGACCACGCCCGCGTCAATCTCTCCACCCGGCGCGTGTCGGTGGTGTTCGGCGCGCGCGACGCCGGCGCCGATGCCGCGGCTAAGGCAGGCGATCATCCAGAAACGGTGCTGACGGCGCTGGGCGAGAAGCTCAAGGCGCTCGGCTATCCGGCGCATCTGCCCGGCGGCGCCGACGAGACCGCCGATCCGGCGATGCGCGAATTGCTCAAGGCGCTGGCGGTGGCGGGCTTCGCCTCAATGAACGTGATGCTGCTGTCGGTGTCTGTCTGGTCGGGCGCGGAAGACGCGACGCGCGACCTGTTTCACTGGATCTCTGCGCTGATCGCGGCACCCGCGCTGATTTATTCCGGCCGTGTCTTCTTCCGCTCGGCCTGGGGTGCGCTCAGCCATGGCCGCGCCAACATGGACGTGCCGATCTCGCTCGGTGTCGGCCTCGCCTATGCGATCTCGCTCTACGAGACCATCACCCATGGCGAACATGCCTATTTCGATGCCTCGGTGACGCTGCTGTTCTTCCTGCTCGCGGGCCGCACGCTCGATCACATGATGCGCGAAAAGGCCCGCTCCGCGGTGCGCAACCTGGTGCGGCTGTCGCCGCGCGGCGCGATGGTGATCCGCGACGACGGCGCCCGCGAATACCTGGCGCTCGACGAGATCGAACCGGGCATGCGGCTGGCGATATCGCCGGGCGACCGCATTCCGGTCGATGGGCGGATCGTGTCGGGCCGGTCGGACATGGATTTCGCCGTGGTCAATGGCGAGAGCGCGCCGCAGCTGGTCGAGGCCGGGTCGCTCACGCCCGCGGGCACGCTCAATCTCACGGGCGCGCTGGTGCTTGAAGCCACCCGCAGCGCCAGGAATTCGTTCCTGGCCGAAATGGTGGCGATGATGGAGGCGGCGGAGAGCGGCAGGGCCGGCTACCGGCGGATCGCCGACCGGGCCTCGGCGATCTATGCGCCGGCGGTGCATCTGCTGGCGCTCGGAACCTTCATCGGCTGGATGATGGTGTCGGGCGACTGGCGCATGGCCATGCTGACCGCGGTCGCGGTGCTGATCATCACCTGTCCCTGCGCGCTGGGGCTGGCGGTGCCGGTGGTGCAGGTGATTGCGGCGGGGCGGCTGTTCGAGAACGGCATCATGGTCAAGGACGGCTCGGCCATGGAGCGGCTGGCGCAGACCGATCACGTCGTGTTCGACAAGACCGGCACGCTGACGCGGGGCAAGCCGCGGCTGATCAATTCGGACACGGTGGCGCCGGAGCATCTCAAGATTGCGGCGCGCATCGCGCGGGCGTCGCGCCATCCCTTGAGCCGGGCGCTGGCGGATCTCGACGATGGCGGCGATGGGGTGGCCGAGTTCGACATCACCGAGACGCCCGGCGACGGCGTCGAGGCGATTTCGCCCGAGGGCGATATCTACCGGCTCGGTCGCGCCGCCTTTGCGCTCGACGACCGCGACGAGGGGATCGAGCGCTGCGCCGATGCGAGCCAGGTGATCCTGTCGAAGAACGGCATCTTCCTCGATATCTTCCTGTTCTCCGACCAGCTGCGCCGCGGCGCGGCGCAAGCCGTGGCGCGGCTCAAGGCGCTGGGCGTCGACGCCGAGATCCTGTCGGGCGACCGCGAGGCGCCGGTCAAGGCGCTCGCAGGCGAGCTGGGCGTGAGCGCCTATGTCGCGGGCGTCAGGCCGCGCGGCAAGGTCGACCGGATCAAGGCGCTGACCGCAGAGGGCTACAAGCCGCTGATGGTGGGCGACGGACTGAACGATGCGCCGGCGCTGTCGGCGGCGCATGTCTCAATGGCGCCGGCGAGTGCGGCCGATGTCGGGCGGATGGCGGCGGACTTCGTGTTCCTGCACGATTCGCTCGAGGCCGTGCCGCTGGCGATCGAGGTCTCGCGCAAGGCCGGCAGCCTGATCCGGCAGAATTTCGCGCTCGCCGTGGCCTACAACTGCATCGCCGTTCCGGCCGCGGTGCTGGGCCACGCCACGCCGCTGATCGCGGCGCTGGCGATGTCGTCGTCGTCGATCCTGGTGGTGCTCAATTCGCTCAGGCTGAGGCGCAAGACCCGGGTCGAGGGCTTCGCCCGGCCGGCGGCGCCGGAGCAGGTCTCGCGCGCCGCGGCGGCCGCCCCGGAGCTCGGAGCGCCGGTATGAACAACCTCATCTTCCTCATCCCGATTGCGCTGTTTCTCGGTGCCTTGGGGTTGGCCGCATTCTTATGGTCGATGAAAAGCGGGCAATACGACGATCTCGAGGGCGCCGCCTGGCGGATTCTCGACGATGACGACGACAAGCCGAAACAGGACTGATCCGGCTTCCCGCCGGTGCGCCACGCCCTCCGGCCGGAGGCCCAACAGGCCGGAAAAGCCCAAAAGCCGGGGATAGGCCGCTCCACCCGCGCGCGAGCCCGCCATGAGGCTTGCCGCCTGCCGCCGCTTGGGCCACAACGTCAGGCCGGGAACCGGCGAAGGGGGCATCACGCATGGCTGAAGCGGAAATCGGCGTCATCGGACTGGGCGTCATGGGCGCCAATCTGGCGCTCAACATCGCCGACAACGGCTATCATGTCGCGGTCTACAACCGCACGCCCTCGCGCACCGAGGAATTCGCCACCTCCGCCGGGGACCTGTCGGCGAAGATCACGGCCTGCGCCACGCTCGAGGACTTCGTTGCAGCCATCAAGCCGCCGCGCCCGGTGATCATCATGATCAAGGCCGGCGATCCGGTGGACCGGCAGATTGAGGCGCTCAGGCCGCTGATGGCGGCGGGCGACATCCTCATCGATGCCGGCAACGCCAATTTCCGCGACACGATGCGCCGCTTCGAAGGGCTTGAAGGCTCGGGCCTCACCTTCATCGGCATGGGCGCTTCGGGTGGCGAGGAAGGTGCGCGGCACGGGCCATCGATCATGGTGGGCGGCGCCGAGACCGCCTGGAAGCGGGTCGAGCCGGTGCTGACCGCGATTTCGGCCAAGTACGAGGGCGAGCCCTGCGCCGCCTGGCTCGGCGAAAACGGCGCCGGCCACTTCGTCAAGACCATCCACAACGGCATCGAATATGCCGACATGCAGATGATCGCCGAGGTCTATGGCGTGATGCGCGACCATCTGCTGATGGACGCGCCGACGATCGCGGCGGTGTTTTCCGCCTGGTCGACCGGGCCGCTCGATTCCTACCTGATCGACATCACCGCCGAGATTCTCAAGGTCAACGACGCCGCCACCGGCCGTCCGATCGTCGATGTCATCGTCGACGCGGCCGGCCAGAAGGGCACCGGCCGCTGGTCGGCGATCGAGAGCCAGATGATGGGCGTGCCGGCGACCGCGATCGAGGCGGCGGTGGCCGCGCGCTCCCTTTCCGCGATGCGCGAGCAGCGCGCGCGCGCCGAGGCGCGGTTCGGGCTGCCCGGGCAGCAGGACCGGCGCAGCGGCCAGGCAGTCGTCACGGACCTCGAAAAGGCGCTGCTTGCGGGCAAGATCGCGGCTTATGCGCAGGGCTTTGCCGTCATGGCCGCCGCATCGGAGGAATTTTCCTGGAACCTGCCGTTGGCGACCATCGCGGAGATCTGGCGCGCCGGCTGCATCATCCGCTCCCGCTTCCTGGGCGAAATCGCCGCTGCCTTCACGGACGACCCGGACGCTCCCAACCTGGCGCTGACGCCCGCCTTCTCGGCCATGATCGAGGACACCGACGCGAGCCTCAGGCGCATCGTCGCCGAAGCCGCGCTGAACGGCCTTCCGGTCCCGGCGCTGTCGAGCGCGCTCGCCTATTTCGACACCTACCGGCGCGCGCGGGGTACCGCCAACCTGATCCAGGCGCAACGCGACTTCTTCGGCGCCCACGGTTTTGCGCGGCTTGACGGAGAGGGCGAACACCATGGACCATGGGGCGGCAAGGGGTGAGGCCCGCCTGACACGTCCCCGGAAGGTCAGGCGAGCGGATGGAATCCGACCGGTTGTGCGGAGGTGCGCGCCATGATGATCACCGACATCGAGGATTTTTTCACCAGGGGCTGCGGCCGGTGCGCCCGCTTTGACACGCCCGACTGCTCGGTCAAGCAATGGACTGCGGGGCTCAACGACCTGCGCCGGATCTGCCGCAGCCTGAAGCTTGAGGAAACGGTGAAATGGGCGCATCCGTGCTACATGCATGCGGGGCGCAACATCGTCCTCATTGGCGCCCTGCGCGGCGATTTCCGCCTGAGCTTCTTCAATGCGGCGCTGATGAAAGATCCTGACGGAGTGCTCGAACGCCAAGGCGAGAACACCCGCCATCCCGACATGATCCGGTTTACGCGCAATGACCAGGTGGGAGAGATGGAAGGCATCATCCGCGCCTATCTCGCCGAGGCGATGGCCTATGCCGAGCAAGGCCTCAAGCCGCCGAAGGAGGAGGGCGGCTTCGACCTGCCGGAAGAGCTGATCGCGGCGCTCGACGCCGACCCGGACCTCGCCGAAGCCTTCCATGCACTGACGCCGGGCCGCCAGAAGAGCTACGTCATCGCGTTGAGCTCGGCCAAGACGTCGCAGACCCGCATCAACCGGATTGCCAAGTACCGCGACAAGATCATGGCCGGGAAGGGGGCGATGGAGCGGTAGTCATCAATCCGACATCCACCGGCGCGCCCGCGGCACCGCCAACCTGATCCACGCCAACGCGACTTCTTCGGCGCCCACGGTTTTGGGCGGATTGACACGGAGGGCGAGCATTATGGACCATGGGGCGGGGTGACGGGCTCCACCCCACGATGCCAGGCAGTCACCCCTTCATCTGGGCCTCGGGTGCTTCCGGCCACGGGCTGAACGGAGTCAGCTGATCGCAACGGGTGCGGCGTCTCGAAAGCTCGTATCGACGGCGGCCAAGCGATAGTGAAAGCCGTTGCTCATCTTGTTGTGCGCCAAACGGCCGGCCTCGACCACCGCAGCGTCGATGGACGGGAACTCGATCCAGTTTCCTTCACGCAATTCGTCGGATTTGTACGTCTCGCAGAGAACCCTGGCGCCCGGCCTGCTTCCGGCTTCGATGGTAATTTCGCAGACGGTCAATGATCTCTTGACGTGCCGTTCCAGAAATATTGTCTGAAATATTTCCCGAACGCCACGGTTCTTTTCATCCGCCGGAGAAGGCATAAGCATATCGTACATATTTCCCCGACACCCCATGCGACGCTCCCACCGAATCGGTTGCAGACAACGTCCAGGAGACGTCTTATTTAAGTATTCCATAAATTTCTTGATCTGGTCAATTTGCCAGAACTGTTCATTGAGTTTTGACACGAACGACGGGTGTCGGGAGTACTCGATTGAGGCGGTGTGTGGCTTGAGGATGCTTGGGGGCGGAATGCCAAGGAGGTATCCTTTGGCTGATGGCGGGTTTGCGCCTCCGAGTCTGCCGTTCACGATCCTGGACTCAATTCCCGAATGCAGCCATTCGCGCGCCCGCAGGAAGGTCCTGACAGGGCGGAAAGCGGACTTTTCTTACGAACATAGCGAATGAGGGCAATAGGACCGTGGCGATGTGAAAAGGCCGTCGCGGTTGTACTTCTAGCAACCTTCAGTGGGCTGGAGGCGGATTGCCGACACGCCGTGGAAGCGGCTTTCGCGCATTGCGGGATTGTAGAGCTTGGATGGGGTGGGGCCGCGGTTCTTCTCGGTGATGTAGTCCGCATCATCCTGCATGTGAGCGCGACTTGCTCCAAAGGTCGTGACAATCCAGTTTGTCCCGCCGCCGGCAGTTTTCTCGGGGGACTGATGCCGGCTCCGATTGCCTAGCGCGAAATATCCTGTGCGCTGTAGATCAGCACGCTGCCAGCAGCGAAGGCCACGTCGGGTTCGAATTGGTCGATCCGGTCGAAGCGCAGCAGCAGACTGCCGTCCGCCCGGGTCAGCGCGTCGGCCTGCGTGCGTGACAGCCGGACCAGCGCGCGGGCCTTCCATACATCCTCGTCGGGGCCCATCCAGAGGCTTGGCAGCGCAATGGCGACCGGGCCGGTGTGACTGGTTGTGCCTACCCTCCCTGGGTCGCCGAGCGAGAGATTGACATGCACGGTGTCCTTCGGGGTCATGTCCGGCCGGTTCTGCGCGAGCACCGCGATGTCGAAGATGAGTTCACCTGTCTTGGGCGGGTTTTCGAAGCGATAATCGGCATATTGCCCGGTCGCGGGTGCGCGCAGCCAGAACCAGTTGTTTGCCCCAGGCCATCCGGTGGACCGGAAACCGGCGGCCGCGTCGCCGATGCAGGGCCGGTCGAGAAAGCATTCTCCCTCGTCGCCCCGGTCGCCGAGATCGGGACGCATCTCATCGGCCACGCTGTTGCCGGTCGTCTGGGGCCCGGTGCCGGCTTGGTCCCCCGCGCTCCCGCCAGGTTTGTGCAACCTTATGCTGTTGCCGCGAAAGGCCACGTGCGGGTCGGAAGCCTTTGCCCGGACGATACGGATGAAGAGTTCACCGCTGGCGGGCATGACCCGCTCGAGAATCTTGCGGTCGAGCCGGACCTGTCCGCGTGTCCGGTAGCCTGGCTGTTCCCCCGGCGCCGACACGTTTGGAAGGGTGACCCGGATCCGGTGAAAGACGCCGCCCATCCTGCCTGATCCCGGGAACCCCACCAGCAGGTTGAACACGGCCTTCACCCCGGCACGGCCATTGACGGCGTCGGTCGCGAGCGCATCGATATCGAGCAGGATGTCGCCCTGCTTCGGCGGGTTGGCGAATCTGTATTCGGCAGAGTGATTGAGACCGCGGTCGCGCAGCCAGTACCAGCCGCCGATCGGATCGCCATTGGAGCGGAAGCCTTGTTGCGTGCTGACCAGGGCCATGGCGGCGGGAGGCATCAAACCGACAATCAGCATGGCCGCGGCCACAAGTACGACCAGGCGGCGGACGACCGTCCGGATCGTGGTCAGGGCGTGCATCGCATCTCTCCTCATGGCGTCGTCACGCGCGCCGCGCTGAGCGGGAAATGATCGACCGAGCTGCCGCCGGGGATCGGATGCGCGGCCTCGGAGATTCCGTCATTGTCGTGATCGACGAACCCCTCGGGCAATTCGTCGAAATCGCCATAGTGATTGCCAAGATGGCCGTCGTCCCAGGCATTCGATCCGGGTTTGTAGGCGTCCTGCAGGGCCTTGAGATACATGTCGCGTACCGACTTGTTGGTCCGCATCTGCTCTTTGACCTTGTCCGGATATGGCAAGGCCTCAATCATGGCCTCCATGTCGCCGAGGGCGGGGCCGCGGCCCGAATTGTCATAGGCATTGGTGCGGCTGCCGGAAATGTCGTTCATCCAGAGCACATTGCCAGTGGACTGCCCGGACATGGGCTCGGGCGAGCCGACGCGGATGCCATAGTCGGCGTTGTCCGTAACGGTATTGGCCTCGACGCGGTTGGTGTTGGAGCCTTCGATGGCGATACCCGTCGCGTTGCCGGTGACATCGTTGCCCGACACGTGGTTGGTGTTGACCGCGACCATGCCGATTCCATTGGTGGCATTGTCAAAGCTGTGATTGGACCTGACCGTACTGTCCTCGACAAAACAGAAGAGGTGAATTCCTGTGCCTATCTCCTGGGTGCGCACCTTGGCCACCGCCTGGCCGCCGAGGCCGGCCGTTATCTCGCGCTCGACCCGCTCGATCATCGCCCGGTCCGGTTTGCGCTCGATGCCGGTCAGGTGGACCGTGTTGGATTGAATGGTGATGCGCCTTGCATACCAATGCGCGGCGATGCCGAGATTGGCGTTGCCGCGCACTTGATTGTCCGAAATGACGATGTCCTCGGAGCGCTTGGACATCCTCTGGTCCTGCGCCATGCGGGCGACCGCGTCGGGGTCCGTCGCCCGGTCGAGCAGCGACCGCCTTTCCTGATGCAGCATGTCGACCATGATGCCGGTGCCGTTGCCGTTGACGGTGTTGCCGCTGATCCGGTGATTGCGGCCGCCCATCACCTGGACCCCGGCATGGAGATTGCCGGCAACGTCCGAGTTTTCGATCACGGAGCCTTCGCCGGCCATCATCAGGATGCCCCAGTCATTGCCTTCGACTTTGAGATCGCGCAGCGTCACCCTGTCGGCTTCCACGCGGATGCCTGCCTCGCCCCAGTACATGAAGGGATCGGGCTCGCGCCCCGAATTCGCCACCGCGATGTTTTCGACAACCGATCCGGGCGCGGCGATGACCAGCACTGTCCCCTTGCGATCACCATCGAGAACCGGCTTTGAAGTGCCTTCCCCGATCCCGCGCAACGTCAGAGGTACACGAATGGTGAAGTTGCCCTTATAGCTCCCAGCGGCCAGTTCCAGTGTTTCCCCTGGTCTGGAGGCCTCCAGGGCGGCATCAAGCGTGTCGTAGGAGGAATCGGTCGAGGCATTGCGAACATTTCCGGCCATTGCCGGCGCCGCCATTGCGGAAAACATGAAGGAGACTGTGAGGAATATAAGCTTGCGCGACAATCCGTCCGTATCCATGGCACTCGGACTCCGAAAGATATACCTGAGTTTGAGAATGCCCCTTTCACAGGAACCGGCATTGACCTCAATCAATCGGGTCATTGCTGCCGAAACTCTTGTTTACGCGCTGGCCTGCTGCCGGAATTGCGACCATCCCAAGCATGCCATATCCGGCGCGGGCGCAGCGGGGAGATACAGGCCCGCAGCAGGTGGAAAAATCACGGTTGAAGCCCCAGGGCAAGGCAGGAGCCGGTGACCCCGGCGGGCGATCAACAGTGACGGAGCGTCTCGGATGTATGCGTGGCTGAGGCAAATTGTTAAGCAAGAGCACCGTTTGTGGCCCAAAGCGGATGTGCAGGCGGCAGCGCAACAAAAAGCTACCTGTGCGGGGAGCGGGCGTTTGCGGCAATCTCGACGAAGGTCCGCTAATGGGCCGAGAGCGTTGCCCCAATCAATGCAGGCTAATGTCCGCTTTGCCGACTGGCATTTGGGGACCTGCCAGTCAGCAGTCGGCCCCATTCCAGTCATTCGTCTCTAACACTGCCAGAGCCCGCCGCCTAACCGGTGCGGCCCGCTCACTCCCCAAGCCGCGCCTCGATCACCGATATCCCCGCTTCCAGCTCGGCCGTCGCCGTCGCGCCCAGCGCGGCCTTGAGCCTGGCCTCGTAGCTGCGGGCGAGCTGGACCAGTTCCATGTAGTTCTGCCGGCCGTCGCGGGTGAGTTCGATGTGCTCGATGCGGCGGTCGGTTTCGTCGGCCTGGCGGGTGATCCAGCCGCGCTCTTCCAGCGCCCTTATCGCGCGGCTCACCTTGGTCTTGTGCATCGAGGAATGCTGGCCGATCGCGGTTGCGGTGATCCGCCTGTATTGTCCGATTGTTGCGAGCGTGCGCCATTCGGGCCGGGTCATGCCGTGGCGTTCGCGGTAGAGTGCGGCGAACTGGCGGCTCACATGTTCGGCCGCGCGGGCCAGCCGGTAGGGCAGGAACCCCTCCAGCGCCAGCGGCTCCGGACCATCTTCAGGCGGCGTGCGGCTCGAACTCATGGACGCGGATCACTTCCTGTTCGTTGCTTTTGTAACAGTTACGTCCTGTGCGCATAGACCGAAACAGCCAGCCGCGCAATTGCAATGCGCTCGCCAAGGATTTAGGTCTGCGATAAAATCGATTTGAGAAAGCGCCGGCCGGGGAGGGCACCATGGAACGCAGCCAGATCAACGAGATTCTTGAGGAGAGCGACCGGTTCATCGGTTCCTACGGATATATCCTGCCGCCCTTTGCCTATTGGAGCCCGGAGGAGATGCGCGCCCGCACCGGATCGGACGCGGGCGACATCCGCGCCAACCGACTGGGCTGGGACATCACCGATTACGGCCAGGGACGTTTCGAGGACCTGGGCCTGATCCTGTTTACCGCGCGCAACGGATCGGCGGCTGATCTGGCCAGGGGCAGGGGCATGCTCTATGCCGAAAAGATCATGATCTCGCGCGAAAACCAGATCTCGCCGATGCACCGGCACGCCATCAAGGCCGAGGACATCATCAACCGGGGCGGCGGCGCACTGGTGCTGGAGCTGTTTGCCTCGGCCGAGGACGGGTCTGTCGATCCCGCCGCCAAAGTGAGGGTTCACACCGACGGCGTTTTGCGCACACTGAACGCGGGGGCATTGCTCAAGCTCGATCCGGGCGAGAGCGTCACCCTGATGCCGGGGCTGTGGCATT
Source organism: Hoeflea sp. (assembly GCF_014359905.1). GTDB lineage: Bacteria > Pseudomonadota > Alphaproteobacteria > Rhizobiales > Rhizobiaceae > Hoeflea. Next base: position 11,678 of record NZ_JACIYP010000075.1, read on the forward strand.
CGTTCTGGGGGGAAGGCGGGGATGTGCTGATCGGCGAAGTCTCGACCGTCAATGACGATCTCACCGACAATGTCTTCCGCGAGCCGATCGGCCGGTTTTCGACGATCATCGAGGACGAGAAGCCCCGGCATCTGCTGGTTTCGGACTACGACACCTGGCTCTGAAGCCTTCCGGGCCTTTCACAGGCCCAGGCGATCCCGCGGCGCCGTGACCCGCAGCCGGCCTGCGCAGCGGCAGCCGGCAAGAGGGTCAAAAGGGTATGGACGTCAACCATCGCCCCGCATGGCGCCGGCTGACGTCCTGGAGAAACCGCGCCTCGCACCCGGGCCCGCCCCCTGGTGGTGCGATCCCGACAGACGGGAACCATCGGTCAGGACCAGTCGCAACCCCAGGCCATTGTCTCGCGGGCCGATGTCTCGAAACGGACGGGAGTCCTCCGTTTCGGTCAGACCGCGAGCAGGTGGGCAGCGGTTTCTCGTTCGGTTCAGGCCTTGTCCAGGCCCAGATATCCAAGCCTGACAGCCTTGGCCAAGCCGGCCATGCGGTTGGGGACGCGCAATTTCAGCATGACAACGGAGAGCACGGAGGCGACTTCGCAAGCCGTCAGCTCCAGTTCTGCGCCGATCTCCGCGTCCGTGCGGCCTTCGGCGCATTTGCGCAGGCAGCTCATTTCGGTCCGCGTCAATGGAAGAGAACCCTGCTCGTTTCCAAGATCCATCATGTCGTCCTTTCAGGGTGACCGGTCCGCCGCATTGCGGCTGAACCGGGCATCGCGGCGTGGCAAAGAGCCAGCCGTGCTGTGTCACCGGAATATGTTTGATAGTGAGGCGGGTTTATGCCGGTTCCGGCGCCGCTTGGCCTTCACGCCGCGCGCCAAAAGGATAGGCCGCATCCGCAGCCAGGCAGCGTTGCATGGCATGCGCGGCTGAGGGTCAGACCGCTTCGCGGCGACTTTGCCGGAACTCGCTCGGCGTGATGCCGAACCAGCGGATCGCCGAGCGGGTGAAGGCGGCGGGGGCGGAAAACCCAAGCTTGTAGCCTATGCTCGACAGCGTCAGATCGGTCTCGAGCAGCAGCCGCCCGGCCATTTCCTTGCGGCATTCATCGACGATGGCCTGCATGCTGGTGCCGGCTTCCGTCAGCCGGCGCTGCAGCGTGCGCGAACTCATGCCAAGCCGATCGGCCTCGTCCGAAAGCGTGAGCGTTCCGCTTGCCAGGTTCTCGGCGACGTGAAGACGCACCGCGGCGACCGGATCATGGGCGTCGTTGCGGCGCATCGGCATGGCCTCCACCTGCTGCGACATCATGGCGAACAGTCGCGGGTCGGCATTCGGATTGGTCCGGCCGAGAATTTCGACCGGCAGTATGAGCGCGTTGACCTGGGCGCCGAAGCTGATTTGCGGAGTTAGTAACTGTTTGTGTAAATTTGTATTTATCGGTTTTTTGCGTTCGAGCTCCAGCCGTATCCGGCTCACGTCGTTTCCCAGGAATGCGCGCAGATGATTGAAGGTCTGGGCCGCGCCGAGATCGACAAACTGGGCGCGGTGCAGGATCAGCGGAGAATAGGTCCATTCAAAATGCGCCGCGCGCGGGCCGAGTTCCAGCGTGCAGATGCTGGTCTCGCTGATCTTGCTGAGATTGCGGCCCATGAAAATCAGGCAGTCGCGCACCGTGGCCGCATTCATCATGGCGTAGCCGAACGGTCCTGACGCGCCTTTCTGGAATTCGGCCGCGGATTTGAGGCCGAACTGGTCGTCGCCGGAGATCAATGCCAGGGCCTCCATGTAGCGGCACACCCGGTCGAGGCTCACCCGCTCGCCGAGGTCATTGAAACGCTCCGGATCGAGGCCGCAGGCGCGGGCGATCGGGTCGGCATTGATGCCGATGTTGGCTGCATAGCGGCTGATCCCCGAAGCCAGACCGGCGGCAACTTCGAATTGATCGGCCAGTGTTGCCTTCATACAGTTGGCGTCCAGGGTTAAGAGTTCGGCGCACCAAGTAAACGCTGAAGCGGCAACGCTGTCGAGTTGAAAGATATGATGGGATCTCACCGCTGCGCGTAACGAGTAATTTTCCCGTGGATAGACCCTCTCGCCCATCCCGTTTTGACCTGCCTGAGAACGCGCCTCCGCGCATTCGCCGCTTTCACGAGCTGTGGGTGGAGAAAGCTCAGGGCAATCTGCCCGATGCGGCCGATTTCGATGTCGCCACGCTCGGCGCCGATTATCCGCTGCTTGCGCGCATCGGCGCTGAAGGACCGGATGCGAAGCTGCACTGGCGCGACATCACGCAGACGCAGGACTGGCCCTTCGGTCCCCCGGTCAAGGACCGGCCGGTGGCGGAGACAATCCCGCCGCTGAGCGTCAAGCGCGTGGTCAGCGCCTTCAGGGAAACGCTTGAGAGCGGCATCCCGGACTATTTCGAGACCACGTCCTGGCTGCAGGGCGGGCGCACCGTGTCGCTGGCCCGGCTGGTGGCGCCGATTGCCGCAGGCGCCGGGCGCGAACTGATCGCCCTGTGGGAAATCATGGAGCCGCCGGCGGCGCCATGAGCCGCCCTGCGCGGCATCGGCGCCGGGCGAAAATTATTTTAAGCCTATAGTATCCCGGAAAATCCATGTTAAAGATATGGGAGAGGCTGTAGGCTGCCCCGGTGGTCTGAGCGAAACGGATGGTGCCCATCTGTTTCGAAAAGTCAGCCCACGGGTTTTTGGTGGGGCGATTTTTGCTCGCAGATGGGGTCCATCTGTCAGGATCGCACCACTCGATCAGGGCGAGCAGCCCCTTTCTGGATCAAGCTGGAGTATATCATGTCCGTTTCCCCCGCCGTTTCGATCAAATCCGCGAAATCCGCGTTTCAGTGGGAGGATCCGTTCCTGATCGCTGACCAGCTCACCGACGAGGAGCGGATGATCGCGGATTCGGCTGCGGCCTTTGCGGCCGACAAGCTGATGCCGCGGGTGACGGACGCCTATCTCAACGAGACCACCGACCGCGCCATCTTCTCGGAAATGGGCGCGGCCGGCCTGCTCGGCATCACCGTGCCGGAAGCCTATGGCGGCGCGGAAGCCGGCTATGTCTCCTACGGCCTGGTGGCGCGCGAGGTCGAGCGGGTCGATTCAGGCTACCGCTCGATGATGAGCGTGCAGTCGTCGCTGGTCATGTACCCGATCCAGGCCTATGGCAGCGAAGAGCAGCGGATGAAATACCTGCCCAAGCTCGCCAGCGGCGAATGGGTCGGCTGCTTCGGCCTGACCGAGCCCGATGCCGGCTCCGATCCCGGCGGCATGAAGACCCGCGCCAAGAAGACCGAGGGCGGCTATGTGCTCAACGGCGCCAAGATGTGGATCTCCAACGCGCCGATCGCCGATGTCTTCGTGGTCTGGGCCAAGTCGGAAGCCCATGACAACGAGATCCGCGGCTTCGTGCTGGAAAAGGGCATGAAGGGCCTGTCTGCGCCCAAGATCGGCGGCAAGCTCAGCTTGCGCGCCTCGATCACCGGCGAGATCGTGATGGACAATGTCGAGGTCTCCGAAGAGGCGCTGCTGCCCAACGTCTCCGGGCTCAAGGGTCCGTTCGGCTGCCTCAACCGGGCGCGCTACGGCATTTCCTGGGGCGTGATGGGGGCCGCGGAAGATTGCTGGCACCGGGCGCGGCAGTATGGCCTCGACCGGCATCAGTTCGGAAAGCCGCTGGCGGGCACGCAGCTCTACCAGAAGAAGCTCGCCGACATGCAGACCGAGATCGCGCTGGGCCTGCAGGGCAGCTTGCGCGTCGGCCGGCTGATGGACGAGGGCCGGTTTGCGCCGGAGATGATCTCGCTCATGAAGCGCAACAATTGCGGCAAGGCGCTGGACATTGCCCGGATGGCCCGCGACATGCACGGCGGCAACGGCATCCAGGCCGAATATCACGTCATGCGCCACGCGCAGAACCTGGAAACCGTCAACACCTACGAGGGCACCCACGACGTCCATGCCCTGATCCTCGGCCGGGCGCAGACGGGCATCCAGGCGTTTTTCTGAGGCGCGGAGGTCGGTCGCTGAGCGCGCTTTCTTGATGGAGGGGGTGCGATGACGGCGAAGTGTCCGCCGGAAACCGGGGGACTCCAGCCCCTCCTTTCGTCCTCCTCGGGCCCCTCTTTTCGTCCTCCTCGGGCTTGTCCCGAGGATCCACTGGCCCCTCGGCTTTCCCGCTGGACCGGCTGCTCGGGGGCGTCTCCTGCAGATCCTCGGCACGATTGCCGAGGATGAGGGCGGAGAGGGCGGAAGGCCACGCAGACGGTTGGCTGGCGGTTTATCCGCCGGAGGCGTCCACGGACACGATCTGATCCTCCGGGATGGTGATCACAAACCGGGTTCCCTCGGTTTCGACGGTGTCGACGGCAATGCGCCAGCCGAGATGGCCAAGCGCCTTGACCACGATTGCCAGGCCCATGCCGGTTCCGTCCACGCCGCTGCCTGAATGAAGCCGCGCAAAGGGCAGGAAGATGCGCTCCTTCAGGGCCGGATCAAATCCCATCCCGTTGTCCTGAATGGTGTAGGCAACGCCGCCTTCGGTTCTCGACGCGGTGATGGCGATGCGGGGCGTGCGGTCCGCCGGGGTGTATTTGATCGCATTGCCGATGATGTTTTGCAGTGCCTGGGCCACCAGCGAGGGGTCGGCGCGCACCACGATGTCTGCGATGTCGGTGGTGATCGTGCCCTGTCGCTCCTTGATCGCCAGTTCCAGGTTTTCCAGCGTCGCCTCGGTCTCGGCTTTCAGCGACAGGTCCTGGATGTCGATCATGTGCTGGTCGATCTCGGCATGGTGGAGAATGCTGCGAACCAGGGTGCGGGCCCGCCGCGCGGAAGAGTTTATCTTCTCGAGATACAGTTTCTGCTCGGCGTCGCCGGTCGTGTCCTGTTCGATGGCAAGTTCCGAAAACGAGACGATCTTGCGAAGCGGCTCCTGCAGGTCGTGGGATGCAAAATGCGCATATTGCGACAGGCTCGCATTCATGCGCTCCAACGCCTCGGCCTTGCCCTGCAGTTCCCGGGTGCGTTCCTGGATCCGGGATTCGAGTTCCGCCTTGATGGTTTCAAGCTCGGCATTGGCGCGGCGCTGCTCGGCAATGGACAGGCCCAGTGCGTCATTCTTGAGCTTGAGCGTCTGGGCGCTGGGGAGTTTGAGCGCAGCCGGCATCAGCATCCAGCTGGCAAAGGCCGTCAGGCCCGAAACGACCGCGGTTGCAGCCTTCACCATGCCTTCGAAGCCGTAGACCGGGTTCCACAGTGTTATCAGGCCAATAAGATGGGTCAGGCCGCAGGCGAGGATGAACGCCGAGAACAGGAAAATGATCCGGCTTCGAACCAGGTCGCTCCTCTTGTAATGCAAATACAGAAGCGCCGTCGGGATGATGAAATAGGAAACAAAGATCACCAAATCCGAAAAAGCATGCAATGCGATCAGATCCGTTCGCCATGTCATGCAATAGCCGTGCGCCAGAAACGAGTTTGTCTCGAAATACAACTGTATGTCTTGCAGCATGGGGCGCCTATTTATTCGACTTCGGAGATACCGAGGAATTCTTTCTGCATTATTTGCATGGCAGCCATTGATTCCGGCTTGACAAACGACCCGGTGGCGCCGAGCGAAATGGCCTTGTGGTGCGTGGTCTTGTCGATGGTGGTGCTGACGATATAGATCGGCAGGGAAGTGAGGTGGTCCATCTCCCTGAGGCGCTTGAGCAGTTCGATGCCGTCAAGGCCCGGCATGTTGATATCCATGCAGACACAGTCCGGCAAGCTCCCCGGCGCGCCGGCCGAGCCCGCGAAGAAATTCAAGGCGTCCTGCGGATCGGTGAAGGTGCTTATGGTGAGGGTCATGGCCGAGGCCGCCTCCAGCCGCCTCAGGGATGCCGACATCAAGAAGATGTCATCCATGTCATCGTCGACGATGCAAATGTGCTTGTTGGACATACGTCTTTTTCTCACATGTTTTAGCTCGTCCTAAACCTGAGCATAGAGATTCGGGTCCGGAAATCAAATTTCCCCGATCCGGCTTTCGCGAAGGGGCGGGGCGACCGTGCAGCCGGACCGGTCGCCCCTCGCGTGATGAGCCCCTGTGCGTCAGCCTCAGCCATCCGCGACGCGCCTGCTGCTGTCATCGTCCAGCCCCGCTTTTCGCCATCCAGACCCAGCGTTCCGTCATCCAGACCCCCGCGTTTCGTCATCCTCGGCCCCCGAGCCGAGGATCCATTCCGTGATCCCTCCGCCCGCACCCCGTTCCGAAGCATCACGGCATGGATCCTCGGGTCGGGGCCCGAGGATGACGACGGAGAGGGTGGGGCGCGTGACGATGGCGCGGGCGGGGGCCGACGATGACGGCAGCGAGGGCAGGGCGCGCGTGACGACCCGGATGGCTGCCCACCTCCCCCTTGAGGGGAGGTCGGAGAGACAAGCGCAGCGCAGGCGATCCGGGTGGGGGTCCTGCACCGCAGGCAGCCCGGACTGACATCGGCTACGGATATCCCGGAGCCCGCATACCCCCACCCCTGACCCCTCCCCTCAAGGGGGAGGGGAAACGCCGCGTCAGCGTCCCCAAAACGGGGACAAACCGGCACCGCCGCACCAACACTTCCAATCACTTGCCCGAAAATCCCGCCGATCTTTTCCCCGCATTCCGCACCCGTGCGATCATGGCTTCACTTCCGCTGCCGGATGGACTCGCGAACGTATCGGGCCAGGCGGGAGGGAATGCCCCGGAGGGCCGCGTCTCAACGTAAGGCGCGTCATCCGGGGAGGCGATGGCCAACGCGGTTCCGCTGGCGGCGTGTTTCCTTTCGGGAAGGCGCAAGCCAGCCACCGGGCCGGGTCCCGATCGGCCTGCGGCATGCGGGCGCGGGGCCAGCCGGTCCGGGCCTGTGGCGGACATGGCGTGCTGGATGCGGACCCTTCGGGGCGCGCGCATCGAAACAGCGCGTGCAGGGTCCGTGCCGGAATGCGCGCCCAAAGCATCTCCCGCGGTCTGTCCGGACCGCGGCCGGGGCAACCCGGGCGAAAGGCCCTGAAGAGGGGCGGGCGGATAAGCCGACTTTCGCGTGTGTGCGAGGCCGCCGCCTGTCGGGTGGGGACGCCATCCGGCAAGTTCCGGGCCGCGCGCTGTCAGCGCCACCCCCTTGCGCATGCCGGCTGACACCCGGCATGCGCAAACCACACTCATTCCGAAGGCACTGCCCCGCGCGGCCCTCCGGACTTTTCTCTTCCACACCCCGGCGGCATTTGCCGCGCGGCAATGCGGCCGGCTGTGGTGATGGGGACCCCGACTTCCGTCAAGGCCCAGGAACGCCGTCCCCAGCGCGCTCAGTTCACCTTGCAGCCGCGGCGGCGTTCCTCGGCCTTGATCTCAGCCACGCGGCGTTGCTCCCACTGGCTCAACTGCGGGGTCTTGGTCCAGCAATCGGAATTGTCGAAGGTACGCTTGCCGAGATTGGAGGAGAAGCAGAAGCCGTTGTCGTCGTAGATCGCGTTGCGCTCGTACCAGAGGTCCCAGCAACTGGCGGCCGAGGCGGCGGGGGCCAGGGCAAAAAGACCGGTCACCAGCCCGGCGGTGAAAATCATGTGTCTCATGGCATGCTCCCTGCTGTGCCGGGCACTTCGCCTGGCCGATTTCATCCCATGGGTAGCAGTCCGGCTCAAGCCTGCATTGACGCGCATCAACGGGGAGGCGTCCGGCCTTGGCGGCGCGTCCGCTCCCGTGTGATGATAGGGGGCAGCGAAAAAGGGCCCCCATGTCCGATATCGGCATTTTTTCAACCTCCGACCTGGTCATGCTGGCGCTGATCGCCTGTTCGCCGGGCTTCGCGCTCGGCGTGGCACTCGGCGCCTGGATCAGTCCCGGCCACCGGCTTCGAGGTGGGCTGCTTGTCGGGATCGCCGGGTTCGTGCTGGCGTTCGCGGGTTGGTGGGTCTATCTCACCATCCTCAAATAGCCCCAATCCCACCGGAGGCTCTCTGGAGCTTGCCCATGCCTGTGAGATCCTCGCGATGAACCGCCCGATGATGCTTTCCGCTGTCACCCGCATCAACCGGCACACGGTGATGCGGGTGATCGACGATATCGTGGTCTCCTGTGGCGGTTGGATCGAAGGGCACACGCTGTTTTCCAACATCGCCGCCACGTTCCGCTTCGTTCTGCCCGCGTCCGGCCTCGCGGGTTTCGCGCTGCGGGTCAACGCGCTCGGCGTTCACATCGATGCCGCCGGTCTTGACGCTCTTGCCGCCCGGTCGCCGGGTGCCGGGCAAGCGGGTGACGCGGAAGTGTCCGGCGCGCTGTCGATGACCTTCCTGCATGACGAACCCGATATGCGCCGTGAAATCCCTGCGGTTCCCGGCTGAGGCCTGTCCCGGTCAATGGGATCCATTTGACCGGGAACGAACATGCATTACATCAAAGCCCTGCAGTGGCAGACCCGTCCCGGTCGCCAAGACCCCTGCTGCGCCGTGCGTCCAATCAAACGCACAAAGACCGCTGTTGCACTTGAACGTGCTGCATAATTTTTCCTTAAATCGATTCCGATTTAAGGAGTTATGCAGCAGATGGAGGATCGAATGCGCCTTGCCCGACTTGTACTGCTGCCCGCCATGCTGCTGGCACTGGGCGCGATCGCCCGACCCGCATCCGCCTGGGAGGCGGTCGAACAGGTGGCGACCTACCCGGTCAGCGGACAGTCCGGTTTCGAGCTCTACCAGTCGGTGGGTGAAAACGGGCCGGTGATTGCGGGCGACCGCCGCACCATCGCCCACACCACCTTCAAGCTCACCTGGCAGCGCGATTATCAGGAGCGCGCGGATGGCGGCTGCGTCATCGCTTCCAACATCCCCAAACTGATCATCACCTACACGCTGCCCAAGCCCCGCGGAGAGCTGCCGACCGGGGTCGCCGGCAGCTGGAAGCGGTTCCATGACGGCCTCGCGGCGCATGAGCGCGTGCATGGGAGCCATATCATCGAGATGGTGCAGGCGATCCAGGACGTGAGCGTCGGGCTCAGCGCGCAGAATGATCCGGGCTGCCACAAGACCCGCGCCGAGCTGCAGACCCATCTCAAGCGGCTCTCGGACGAGCAGCGCGCCCGCGGCCGCGACTTCGACCGGATCGAAATGGGCGATGGCGGCGCGGTGCAGAACCTGGTGCTCGGGCTGGTCAACGGGCCGTAGGGCTTGAGCCTCGATGGGCCTTGCCGCGGCGGGTGCGCCTGCCTAGGGTCAGGCGCCTGCGCCAAGGCAGCAACCAGGATCCCGCATGACAGTCCGCATCGCCACATTCAATACCGAGAACCTGCTGAGCCGGTTCGATTTCTCGGGCTTCCGCAACGAGCTGCGCCAGGACCGGGTGTCGCAGCTCTATGATTTCACCAATGAGGCCCAGTACCGCCAGGCCGAGATCGCTCGCGCCGTGTCGCTGACCGACGACACGCGGCAACTGACGGCGCTGGCCATCGCCGAGGCCGACGCCGACATATTGTGCCTGCAGGAAGTGGAGAATCTCGATACGCTGCACCGGTTCGAATATGGCTATCTGTTCAAGATGATCGGCGACGGCTACCGCCACAAGGTGCTGATCGACGGCAATGACAGCCGCGGCATCAATCTGGCGCTGATGGCGCGCGAGGAGACGCTCGACGGTGCGCGGATCGACGTGCTGGACGTCACCAGCCATGCGCATCTGACCTATGAGGCAATGGGGCTCTACACGCCGGATCTCGATGCTCTCGCCAAGCCGCATGACAAGGTTTTCAAGCGCGATTGCCTGGAGGTCGATCTCAAGATCGGCGCGAAGCGGCTGACGGTCTATGTGGCCCATTTCAAGTCGATGGGCAGCCCGCGCGACGGCATTGACGGCCGCACCTGGAGCATGCCGGTGCGGGTGGCGGAGGCGCGCGCCGTGCGCAAGATCGTCGCCCGCCGCTTCGGCGCCGACGGCGGCGGCAAACGCTATGTCATTGCCGGCGATTTCAACGATTACGCCGAACGGATCGTGATCACCGGCGACCGGCGCAACGGCTATCATTTCAGCCCGGCGGCTGAGGCCGAAAGCGCGGTCGGGGTGCTGACGGCGGACGGGTTCGCCGAGAACGTGGTGCAGCGGCGGCCGGAGCTCGACCGCTGGACGCTCTACCACACGCGCGGGCCCCAGGAGCGGCATCTGTGCCAGCTCGATTACCTGCTGGCCTCCCCCGCACTCACGCGCACCAATCGCGACAGGCTGCCCGACATCATCCGCGCCGGCCAGCCCTGGCGCACGCTGTTCCCCGACGGCCAGGCGGTCGATCGCTACCCGCGCACCGGCTGGGACCGGCCCAAGGCGTCGGATCATTGCCCGGTGGCGATGACCTTCGATCTGGTCTGAGCCATGCCCGGCTCAAGCATTCCCGAGAACCAGGTGTTCAGCCTTGACGCGGTGCGGCTCACGGTCGATGCGGCCGAGCATCCCTGGCGCGTTGCCGAGCAAACGGCGATTGCGGCGCATTGGGCGCGCGAGCAGGTGGAGCGACCGTTCCTGTTCAATGGCACCATCCTGCTGCAGCGCGCCTTGCGGCTCGAGGACGGGGCGATCTGCGGCATCAGCCACCGCGCGCCCTATGCGGCGCTCCTGCACTGGATCAGGACCCAGCCGCAGGCCGATGTCTGGCATCTGTTCGGCTCGGCGGTGATGCTGTCGTCGGACGGCGCCATGATGCTCATCCGCATGGCGGCGAAAACCGCCAATGCCGGCAAGGTCTATGCCCCGGCGGGCTCGCTCGACGACAGCGACGTCAGGGACGGGCAGGTCGATGTTGAAGGCAGCATCCTGCGCGAGGCGATGGAGGAAACCGGCTGTGACCTGTCCGGTGCGCGGGCTGAACGCCGGTTGCTGGCCTTTCGCCAGGGCCACAGGGTCGTGGTCTTTCGCCGGTTCCAGCTCGACGAACCGGCCTCTGTGCTCACCGAGCGCATCCGCGACCACATCGCGACAGGCGCGGAAGACGAGATCGAGGATGTTGTGGTGGTGCGCAAGCCCGGCGACGCCGGGCCCACCGTGACATCCTACATGCAGGCGATGATCGCGTTCCATTTCGATACCCCCGATGTCGACAGCGGTTGGCAGGGCGGTGGAATTGGATAGGATGCGGCTGACGAAGCGGGCCGGCCTGCGACGACCACACGCACACAGGTCGTTGCAGAAATCTGCAGCAGGCCGCGCCGCAACCGCGAGGGACACCGCAGCGCATGACGGATTTTGCCATCTACGACGTTTTCACTGCGACTGCGCTGGAAGGAAATCCGCTCGCCGTGGTGTTTGACGCCGATCATCTCGATGAGGCGCGGATGCAGGCGATCGCGCGCGAATTCAACCTGTCGGAAACGGTGTTCGCCCTCAAGCCGGAACACCCTGCGCACACGGCACGGCTGAGGATCTTCACGACCGTGCGGGAATTGCCGTTTGCCGGCCATCCGACCGTGGGCGCGGCGATCGCGCTTGCCGACAGGCGGCTTGGCGGCGCGGTGCCGGACGCCGGCATCGACATGGTCAAGATGCTCGAGGAGCCGATCGGCGCGGTGCGTTGCGCGGTCAGGATCGACAAGGGCGGCGGCTCGGGCTTCGCCGAGTTCGACCTGCCCCGATTGTCTCGTCGGCTGGAGGCCGAGATCGAACCGGCCGATATCGGCGCGGCATTGGGGCTCGACCCGCAGGAGATCGGATTTGAAAACCACCTTGTGTCGCTGTGGAGCGCCGGCGTGCCCTATGTGCTGATCCCGGTGCATGACATGGCGGCCGCGGCCAAGGCCGAGTGCAATCCGGCGGAATGGGAGCGCATCGCGCCGATGGGCGACGGCCAGCTGGCCTTCGCCTATCTCTACTGCCGCGGCGGCGTCAACCACAAGGCCTCGTTTCATGCCCGCATGTTCGCGCCCGGCGAGGGCGTGCCGGAAGACCCCGCCACCGGCTCGGCGGCTGCCGCCCTGTCGGGCGCCATTCACCAGTTTGACGGCATGCTTGACGGCAATCATCCGCTGGTGATCGAACAGGGCGTCGAAATGGGCCGGCCGTCGCTCATTCATCTGCATATCGACTGCGCCGGCGGACAGGTGTCGCATGTCCGCATCGGCGGCCAGGCAGTCCGGATCGCCACCGGCACGCTGCTCATCTGAGCCCGGCCGGCGGGGTATCGCGCAATCTGCCGAGGCTTGCCGAAAAACAGTGTGGACAAGCCCCGCCATCCGGTCTATACGCCCCTTCGTTCCCTCGGGAACAGGTGGGGCGCGTAGCTCAGTTGGTAGAGCAGCTGACTCTTAATCAGCGGGTCCACGGTTCGAGCCCGTGCGCGCCCACCAAAATTTCCCAATAAAAACAGGGGTATTTTGGATTGCCCACCTTGAAGCTGACGGTGAGCCCGCAAATAGGGTCACCTCAGGGTGGCGCGGCATTGAAGGCTCTTTGGCTGTTGACTTCGATACAGGTGTAAAACCGTCACCAATTCGCGATGATGTGATATCTGGGCACGGATCGCACATGCTGTTCCAGCCCCAGCTGATCCGAATTCCGGGCCGGATGTGATGGCATGGGCGCATTCTGAGGGCGCTGTCGCCGATTATGCCCCAGTTGTGCTTGGGCAGATAAGCCTGGCGACCTCACGAGGTGCCATGGTCGCTCGACCAATCCGGTCCCTTTTTGACGAAGCTGAAACGGGACAATCCCGTGATGCCGGAATCAAAGCCATACATGAATTGGGCAAATGCATTCTGGTAACGTAGAATATTTTCCTCGCCAAACTCCGGTTTCAGCGCATCCCGGTTTACTCGAAGGTTCCAGATCCATTGGCGCAGCGTCCGGCTGTAGTCGCGTGGACGGTTGTGCATTTCCACAAGATGGAACCAGGGATCCGCAGCCTGGACAAGTTCCAGCTGGCGGGGCAGGTTGCTTTCGGGGAAAAAATCCAAGGGAAGATTGGAGCTTTCGTTTTGAGGCGCCATGTTCATCCATATGATGGACTGAAGCGACAGCCTGCCGCCATCGACAAGGTTGCGTGAACAAAACTCAAAAAACTCGGAGTAACAATTTAGCTTTGCAGCCGTGTCCATCTCCGGCCGGGCGAAATGTTCGATAGCGCCAATCGAGACAATCGCGTCAAAAGGTTCCTCGTTCTTGAACTCCTGCCAAGGACGGTTCTGCACCGTGATTCTCGGGTCCTTGCTACCTTCCTCGATCCAGGCTGCCTGTTCGTCGGAAAGGGTCAGTCCTACGGCCTGGGAAAGGTCTTTTGCCGCCACCGCTCTGGCCATCAGGCCGCCCCAGCCGCATCCGACATCAAGAAGCCGCTGACCGGAACTCAGACCCGCTGCGGCAATATGCCAGTCAAGTTTTCGGTTCTGGGCCTCACTCAACGTCATCTTCGCGCCATCCACCACGTCCCATAATCCGGCCGAATAGATCATGCTTTCGCCGAGAAGCCGCGCGTAGAAACGATTCCCAAGATCGTAATGAAACTGTATGGCTTCACGGGAAGCCCCCTTGTTTGGCATTGGTTCCGCTTCCTTCCAAGGCTTGGTGCGCGACGACTTCTTCTTTTAATACTGCCGGTCGCCGTTTCGCGCCAGATGGCCGAAGGTGTCGGGCAGAACATGATGGACAGGATGGCAACGTGCGCCCGGACCCGTCTGCGTTTCCCAAACTCCAGCTTGCATCAATCCCTAAAATCACGGCGTGACGGAGGTGGACCCAGGCAGCTGGCGACAAGGAAACAGGATCAGTCTACACCAACACGGTCACGCCTGACCCGGATATCGGGGACTGACTGTCCGCTCAGGAATGCTGCAATCATCATCCAAGCTGGTAACCCTGACCTGCGAGGCTTCCCGGGTGAGAATTTCGATGACGGCCTTGGCGCAGTCATCCCAGCTTTGCCGAACAAACGCCGACCGGATCTCGAATTCCCGGGAAGCCCGGTAGGTTTCATCAAATATCGCCCGTTCGACCAGGCCAAGCGCCGACTCGAAATCGTTCGGGTCAAAATAGTCCGCGAAGCGTCCGCCGGCTTCGGGGATGGAGGTCACATTCGAGGCGACACAGAGCTTCCCGTGGGCCAGGCTTTCGGTCACCGGCAGGCCCCAGCCTTCACAGAAGCTTGGAAAGACGGTGAAAAGGCAATTGTCATAAGCCTTGGCGACTTCAGCGTCGGAGAGTGTGTTGGCTATGACGATCTTGCCGCCAAGGTTCTCGGTTGCCGCCAGGTGTTGCTTCAGCCCGTCGATTTCCCAGCCGAACTTGCCCACGAAAACGAGCGCCGGGACGGCCGCCGCGCCATGTCTGCGCAGAAGCTCTTCCCAGATGCGCACCATGAGAATGTGGTTCTTGCGGATCTCGATGGTGGAGACGAACAGGACATAGGGCCGTCCGCTGACCGGCGCCGCGGCACGGGCCGACGGATATGCCTTGAACCCTGCGCCAAAGGGAATCGGCCGTATCGGCGGGATTGTCATGCCATGCTCCACCAAGGCTCGGCCAACAGCCTCCGCGGACGCCACCGACGGGGTCAGCACGATGTCCCATGTCCGGCCCATCTCCAAAAACCATTTCATGAAATTGGGCAGATGCGGAGGAGAAACGAATTCGGGGTGACTGATCGGCAGCACGTCATGGACAAGCAATGCGAACCGGATGCCGTGCCGGCGCTTGAGCTCGCGAATTTTCGCGCCGTATTGGCGATGCTCCCAGGACGCACCGAAATTGACGAGGATGTCCCCCCGCGCGACCTGACGCGCGAAAGCGGTGGGATCGTCAGGCATGAGCCTCGCCCTCGCGCGGCGTTCGAGAACCCGCAAGGTCTGGCGCAGGCGGATCATCGCCAGTTTCGCAGGCGAACCGGCCGAGGGGAAACTGTTCTGCTCGATCAATCGGCGGATCCGGTCAGGTTCAATGACGGTGATCTCGTCGACCGTCCGACCGATGCGGCACAATGCCACCCTGTCGGGATGATTGACCGCAAGCCGCAGAACGATTTCCATCTGAACCCTGCCGATGCCGGTGGGCGTGATCGCCCAATCGAACATCCGCATGAAATCGTTGATCTCGACCCAAATTCGCGGGGAACCAGAGGACATGTCGAACTTCCCGCCCACCCGGGCGCACGCAGCCAGAAAACCGCCCGATGGCCGGAAAACGCCGAGCCGGTGAACGCCGCCTTCCATATCTTCACGCCGGTGTGATAACAAGTCTCCCGGAGATCAGGGTTCTGCCCGCCAACAAGCATTGCCAGAATTGAATTGATGAATATAAGCGGGAGAACAGACCCGAGAGCGATACCGGCAACCGACGGAGCGTATTCCATGGCTTCCGATGCTACCCATGACATCAAGCCGGAAACGGCAGCAGGTCTTCGGCTGGTCAATTGGCTGGTGACGCCGCTTGCCTCGCTTGTCAGAAACCGCAACCTTTTCTGGCAGTTGCTGGTGCGCGATGTGCAGTCATCCGTCCGCGGCAGCGCCCTGGGGTTGGCGTGGATCATCATCACGCCGCTGGTGCTGGTGGCGATCTACACATTCGTTTTCGGATTCGTGCTCAAATCCGCCTGGTTCTCCGAAACCGAGAGTTCGGTGGTTGTTCCGTTGATCTATTTCACCGGGTTGATGATATTCAGCTTTTTCATGGAGATCATCACCCGGGCGCAGA
>NZ_JACIYP010000076.1 GCF_014359905.1 Hoeflea sp.
CGCGCAGGTCAGCCAGCGCCTGGTTCGCGCTTTCGAGCGGATAGACGGCGATCTCGGTCCTGACCCCGGCCCGCGGCGCTATTTCGAGAAATTCCCGCGCGTCCTGCCGGGTCAGGTTCGCCACCGACAGAAGGTGCCGCTCCTCCCAGAGGCTCCGGTAGGGAAATGACGGGATATCGCTCATGTGGATGCCGGCGCAGACCACCCGACCGCCTTTCCGGACGGCCCTGAGCGCCAGCGGCACAAGCGCGCCCACGGGTGCGAAAATGATGGCGGCGTCAAGCGCGGCGGGCGGCATCTCGTCGGAGGCCCCGACCCAGGCCGCGCCCAGCGACCGGGCATGGGCCTGCGCCGCGTCGTCGCCGCGGCGGGTGAAGGCGTAGACCTCGCGCCCCTGCTGCTCCAGCACCTGGATCAGGATATGGGCTGCGGCTCCGAACCCGAAGAGGCCGACGCGCCGTCCGTCGCCGGCCATCTTCAGGGACCGCCAGCCGATCAATCCCGCGCACATCAGGGGTGCAATATGCGCGGGATCGCCCAAACCTTCCAGAGAAAAAGCGAAATCGGTGGCGGCGAGCACATGGGTGGCAAAGCCGCCATCACGGGTATGGCCAGTGAAAACGGGTTCGTCGCACAGGTTTTCGTGGCCCTCCCGGCAGTACTGGCAGTGGCCGCACACCCCGCCCAGCCACGGCACGCCGACCCGCTTGCCGATCCAAAGGTCAGGCACACCCTGGCCAACAGCCTCCACCATGCCGACGATCTCGTGTCCCGGCACGATCGGCAGCTTCGTGCCGGGCAGTTCGCCGTCCACCACATGCAGGTCGGTCCTGCACACCGCGCAGGCCTCGACACGAATCCGGATGTCTCCTGGACCGGGTTGCGGATCGGGTCTTTCCTCCAGGACCAGCGGCGTCCGGAACGCCTTCAATACCATTGCCTTCATGCTGCCTGTCTCCCGGCCCGGCGACCCCGTTTCCAATCCAGTCTAGCGGTTATTGCCCCGATCCGGATTGACCTTCGTCAAGTTCCTGTGCTCGCGGCGAGGGCTCCTTGCCGATGGTCTGCGCGCCGCCCCGGCAACGGAACATCGGGAAAATTGACGCCGATCAATGCGCCCGAAGGACCTTTGATCCAGAGAATGGAGGCAGGAAGAGGATCACGGAAGCAGGCCGGTGGGAGAGGGCTCGATGGATGTCATCCGCAAAAGCGACGCCGTCAGGCGACAGGCCAATCTGTCCGACTACGATCAGCTTTCGGCGTCCTTTCGCTGGACGGACGCGGAGCGGCTGCTCGACGGGCTTGCCGGCGACAAGCTGAACATCAGCTACGAGGCGGTCGACCGCCATGTCGTCCATGGCCGCGGCGAGAGGATCGCAATCCGCTGGATGTCCAAGGACGGCGCGCGGCGCGACATCAGCTACGCCGACCTGCAGCGGGAAACGAACCGTTTCGCCAATGTCCTCAAGGGACTGGGCGTCGCCAAAGGCGACCGGGTCTACACGCTGCTGGGTCGGGTGCCGGACCTTTACGTCGCCGCGCTCGGTACGCTGAAATGCGGCGCGGTGTTCTGCCCGATGTTTTCGGCTTTCGGGCCGGAGCCGGTCAGGGCGCGGATGGAGATCGGCGGCGCCCGCGTTCTGGTCACGTCGCAATCGCTCTACCGGAAGAAGGTTGCTTCCTGGCGCGGGGAGCTCAAGGGTCTGGACGCGGTCCTTCTGATCGATGCCGGCGCAAAGGCGGAAGCGGGTACCCATGATCTCGCCACGCTGATGGCGGAAGCCGAACCGCGGTTTTCTATCGTGGCGACAGATCCGGAGGATATGGCGCTCCTGCACTTCACCTCCGGCACGACGGGGCGACCCAAGGGCGCCGTTCACGTGCATCGGGCGGTGGTGGCGCATCATATGACTGGCCGGCTCGCCCTCGACCTGCACCCCGATGACGTCTTCTGGTGCACGGCCGATCCCGGCTGGGTCACCGGCACGTCCTACGGCATCATCTCGCCGCTCACCAACGGCGTCACCATGATCGTCGACGAGGCCGAGTTCGATGCCGGCCGCTGGTATAGCATCCTCGAGAGCGAGAAGGTCAATGTCTGGTACACGGCGCCCACCGCGATCCGCATGCTGATGAAGGCCGGACCGGAACTCGCGAAGGCGCACGATCTGTCCCGGCTGCGGTTCATGGCGAGCGTCGGGGAGCCGCTCAATCCCGAAGCCGTGACCTGGGGCAACCGGACCTTCGGCATGCCGTTCCACGACAATTGGTGGCAGACCGAGACGGGCGGCATCATGATCGCCAATTACGCGTCGATGGACGTCAAGCCGGGCTCAATGGGCAAGCCGCTTCCCGGAATCGCCGCCGGCATCGTCGAACGGCATGGCGACACGGTGCGCGAGGTTTCCAGGCCGATGACGATCGGCCAGCTGGCGCTGAAATCCGGTTGGCCGTCGATGATGCGGGCCTATCTCCACGAGGAGGCCCGCTACGCCAAGTGCTTCGTCGGCGACTGGTATCTGAGCGGCGACCTGGCGATGCGGGATGAAGACGGATATTACTGGTTCGTCGGCCGCGACGACGATGTCATCAAGAGCGCCGGTCACCTGATCGGCCCGTTCGAGGTCGAAAGTGCGCTGATGGAGCATCCCGCCGTCGCCGAGGCGGCGGTGATCGGCGTCCCGGACGAGACCATCGGCGAGGTGGTCAAGGCCTTCGTTGCGCTCAAGCCGGGCAGGCAGGAGAGCGACGCGCTTATGCTCGAGCTGCTCGGCCATGCGCGAAAGCGGCTTGGTCCCGCGGTCGCGCCGAAGGAGATCGCCTTCAGGTCCAACCTTCCCAAGACCCGCTCGGGCAAGATCATGCGGCGCCTGCTCAAGGCGCGCGAGCTGGGCCTGCCCGAGGGCGACATCTCAACCCTTGAAAGTGACGAAAAATGACCGGGCGGCCGCAGAAACCACATCTGACGCGAGAGCACGTGCTGGGCCTTCTGGCCCAGATGATCCGCATCCGCCGGTTCGAGGACAAATGCGCCGAGCTCTACACCGAACAGAAGATCCGCGGGTTCCTGCATCTCTATGACGGCCAGGAGGCGATCGCCGCCGGCATCATTCCGCTTCTGCAAGGCCAGGACCGCGTCGTGGCGACCTATCGCGAACATGGCCACGCGCTGGCGCGCGGTGTGCCGATGAAGACGGTGATGGCGGAGATGTACGGCAAGATGGAGGGATGCTCGGGCGGACGTGGCGGCTCCATGCATCTGTTTTCGGCCGAGGCCAATTTCTATGGCGGCAACGCGATCGTCGGCGGCGGCCTGCCGCTCGCCGCCGGTCTGGCGCTTGCCGACAGGATGCGCGGCGATGACCATGTGACCGTGTGCTTTTTCGGAGAGGGCGCGGTCGCCGAGGGAGAGTTTCACGAGAGCCTCAATCTCGCCGCGCTGTGGCACCTGCCGGTGTTGTTCGTCTGCGAGAACAACCGCTACGCCATGGGCACCGCGCTGGAACGCTCGGAGGCGGCCATTGACATCCGCCGGAAGGCCGAAAGCTACGGGCTGATCAGCGAGGCTGTCGACGGAATGGATGTCGTCGCCGTCGAAGCGGCCGCGCGGCGCGCTCTGGACACGATCCGGGAGGCGGAAGATCCCTGTTTCCTGGAGTGCCAGACCTATCGCTTCCGCCCCCACTCGATGTTCGACGCGCAGCTGTACCGGTCGAAGGAGGAGGTGGAGGAATGGCGGCGCAAGGGGCCGATCCAGCGATTCCAGTCGTGGCTTCTCGAGAGCGGCATCATTCATTCGGGCGATATCGACACGATCGTCGCCGAAGCCGACGCCGAGATCGCGGAAGCGGTGGCCTTCGCGGAAGCCGGAAGCTGGGAACCGGTGGAAAGCCTGAACCGCCATGTCGTGGCGTCGGTCCGGCCCGCGTCTCCGCCGAAGGTCGAGCCTGCCGCGGAGACGGTTGATATAACCTATCGCGAGGCGGTGAAGATGGCGATCGAGGAGGCGCTCGACCGCGACAGCCGGGTTTTCCTGATGGGGGAGGATGTCGGCCAGTACGGCGGCTGCTATGCCGTCAGCAAGGGCCTGCTGCAGACATACGGCCCCGACCGCATCCGCGACACGCCACTGTCGGAGTCCGGGTTTACCGGCGCGGGCATTGGCGCCGCGATCGCCGGAATGCGTCCGATCGTCGAGGTGATGACGGTCAACTTCTCCATGCTGGCGCTGGACCAGATCCTCAACACGGCCGCGACCTTCCGGCACATGTCCAACGGTCAGTTCGGGGTGCCCGTGGTGATCCGCATGGCGACGGGGGCAGGCAGGCAACTGGCGGCGCAACATTCTCACAGCCTGGAAGGCTGGTATGCGCATATCCCCGGTCTGCGCGTGCTCACGCCGGCGACCCTCGAGGACGCGCGCGGCATGCTCTGGACGGCGCTCGAAGACCCTGACCCGGTCCTGATCTTCGAGAATGTCATGCTTTACAACAGAAGCGGAAGCCTTGCCGTCAACGCCGGCCCGGTCGATATCGACAGCGCCGCGGTGCGCCGCGAAGGGCGTGACGTCTCCCTGATCACCTATGGCGGGTCGCTGTTCAAGACGCTGGACGCGTCCGTCGAACTCGAGCGCGCCGGCATTTCAGCCGAGGTGATCGATCTTCGCAGCCTAAGGCCGCTCGATGACCAGACGATCCTGGCGTCGGTGGCCAAGACCAGGAGGGCCCTGATCGTCGACGAGGGGTGGCGCTCGGGAAGCCTGTCGGCCGAGATCGGCATGCGGATTGCGGAAAAGTGCTTCTACGAACTCGATGCGCCGCTGGCCAGGGTCTGCAGCGAGGAGGTGCCGGTCCCCTATGCCAGGCATCTCGAGGAGGCGGCGATCCCGCAGACGGCGACGATCGTCGCGGCTGTCCGGGCGATGGTGGGAAAGGTGTGATCATGGCGGAATTCCGCATGCCTTCGCTCGGCGCGGACATGGAGGCGGGGACCCTGGTCGAATGGCTCGTCAAGCCGGGCGCGCCGCTGAAGCGGGGAGATGTCATCGCCGTGGTTGAGACCCAGAAGGGCGCCATCGAGATCGAGAATTTCGAGGAAGGCGTGTTCGAACGCCCGATCGTGGAGGTCGGAGCCCGGGTTCCTGTGGGCGCGCCGATCGCGCTGATCCGGCGGCCGGACGAGGCGCCGGCCGCTGCACCGAGTGTCGCGGCGCCATCGGCTCCGGAACACCCGCCCGAAGCGCCGGTTTCGCCGCAGGCGGCGGAGCCGGCCACCGGCGAATTTCCGCCCGTGCCCGCCGCGCTGCCGCCGATTGCCGCCGGCCCCGCAACGCGGAGCCTGCACGCCTCGCCGGCCGCCCGCGTCCATGCGCAAAAGCACGGCATTGATCTTGCGACCATCACGGGCACCGGTCCCCACGGGGAAATCCAGCTTCGAGATCTCGAAGGACGGGAAGGCCCGCCGGACTCGATTGCTGCGCCCGCCGTCGAACCCGAACCGCAGGCGATGACCGGCATGCGCGCCGCCATCGCCGCCGCGATGGCGCGGTCGAAACGGGAAATCCCGCATTACTATCTGGCGCACGGAATCGACCTCACGGCCGCCGAAGCCTGGCTGTCTAACTTCAACGCCGGGCGGGATCCGTCAGAACGGGTGGTTCTGGGCGCGGTTTTCGTCAAGGCCGTGGCGCGGGCGATGCGGAAGTATCCGGAGTTCAACGGGCATTACGCCGACGGTGTTTTCACCCCGAGCCCAGTCGTCCATGCCGGCGTGGCGATCAATATCCGCGGAACCGGTCTGGTGGCTCCCGCCATCCATGATGCCGATGCGCTCGACATTCCCGAACTGATGGCCGCCATGCGCGATCTTGTCGGCCGGGTCAGGGCAGGCCGCTTCCGGTCTTCGGAATTGTCGGATCCGACGATCACGATCTCGAGCCTCGGCGATCGCGGCGTCGAGGTCCTGTACGGCGTCATCTATCCGCCGCAGGTCGCCATTGTCGGCTTCGGCATGCCGGTCACCGAAGTGCGGGCGGCGGAGGGGATGATCGGTCCGCGCACGGTCGTGCATGTCACGCTGGCCGGAGACCACCGGGTGAGCGACGGCCACCGCGGCGCGCTCTTTCTCTCCCATATCGACCAACTTCTGCAGAAGCCGGAGGGACTATGACCAAACAGGAACTGGAAGCGGTGCTGGCGGAGGCGCTCGGACGCATAGCGCCCGATGTCGATGTTGCGGAGATTGACCGGGACGGAAACCTGCAGAAGGAGTTCGACATAGACTCCATCGATTTTCTCAACCTCGTCACGGCCTTGGCAAAGCGCTTCTCGCTGCCGATTCCCGAGGAGGACTATCCCAGGCTTCACAGCTTCTCGGCTGCCGCCGATTATCTCGCGGAGAAGATTGCCTAGAATGCGCCGGCGCGCCGGATTGCGCGCCGGCTGGAGATTGCGTTCGGACGAGGACATGGCTGCGCCTCGCCCGCTCGATCTGGTCCCTGGACCCCGGTGTCAGATGGTCCGGCAGACGATCGATCGCATATAGCTTGAAGAAGTCTCGTTATCTGCCGATCGGGGGCATGGGCCGCCGATCGGGGCGCTTCGAGTCGTTGACGCCGGTCACGGCGGGTGCGGGCAGGGCAGAGACGCCGGCCGGCAGACCGGTCGGGTCCGGCGCGTCCGGGACGGCCGCGCCGACATTGACAGGCGTCAATCGGCGAGGGAGCGGCATAAGCTGCGCCCTGCATATGGCGTTTCGGTCGCCCGGTCAGCGCTAGAGGTATTTGCGCTCGACGTCCTCGCAGGAATAGCCGAGCGCGGCCAGCCCCTCGGCCAGATAGTCACCAACCAGCGGATCCCCGAGAAGATAGTCGGCGGTGCGGCTGTTGTGGGCCTCGGCGGCCTCGAGGCGGAGGTCGGTCCAGTCGGTCGCGTCGTAATCGTCGCGGCCAAGCCAGGAAAGGGCCACGAGGTCGATCTGTTCGTCGATCGACAGGTCGTCGATCAGGGACCGGATCTCCTGCTCGACCGGATCATCCGGCGTGTCTTCCAGCACCGAGATCTCCGAGTCGTCGGAAGGGTTGGACCCCGAATCTGGATCTGTCCCCTCCACCTTCACGTCAAACTCCCTCGCTTTCATGATGAGGAAACAGACCTTTTCGATCGGGATCTCGATGGCTACCTGGTCAGGATCGCCGCTGTGATGTTTCATCGGTTTTCGCCTTCCGCTGTTTCCCGTTCCTAATCTGCGGCTATCGCCATCGGCCAGTCTGGAACGACATGCCCGATTGGTAAAGACCCGGCGATACCCGACTTCCCCCCGCCCATTGGAACCGCGGCCCAGCATCGGTGCCGGCGCGCGCGGTCACAGGCCGAAGGGATAGGTTTCGTCCTCGCCTTGCCCGACCGCGGTCGGCAGCGGGATCACGGCGGTGGTTTCATCAAACCAGACAAAAGCGTCATACTGGCCGGAAAGGCTGGAGTGGGAGTAATGGCTCCAGCGTTCCGTCTCGGGCCGGTAGATGACGCCGATATACCGCTCCAGCCGCCGCGGCGACAGAACCTGCCGCAGTTCGTCATTCCGGCCCGGGCGCAGATCGAGCAGAAACCGCTCCTGTCCGACCTGATGGCAGAGCGCCTCATAGCTGTCGGGCCGCGACGGCCGCACCGCCTTGACCTCCATCGGCGCATCCCAGTCAGACGCCGCCGCGACCGTGCCCGAATGCGTGCCAAAGCCGATGAGCGCGGCATCGCTTCCATAGGCCTGGCGGCAGAGCTGGCCGAGATTGAGTTCGCCGCGCTCGGTCCCCATGTCGGTGTGCCGCGCGTCGCCGATGTGCGAATTGTGCGCCCAGACGATCACCTTGCTGTCCGGACCGTTCCAGGCCAGCAGGCGCTGCAGCGTGTCGAACATGTGGTTGTCGCGCAGGTTCCAGGAGTGATGCGCGCCGTAATACATGATGCGGTAGTAGCGCTCCGCATCGGCCACCAGCCGCGCGTTCTGCGTGGCGTCGAAAAACCGGTCGCCGTCGTGCCGGGCATAGTCCAGCTGCTTGCGGAGCATGTCCATCAGGCTTTGCATCACCGGCTCCTCGCACATCGCATAGCCCTTGGTCAGCGCCTCGCGCCCGTAGGCGGCGGGTTCGCGGGACCAGGGCTCGAGACAGGCGTAGCGCCTGCGGGCGATTGCCGCCGCCTCGGGGTCGACGCTGTCGAGATAGGACAGAACCGCGGCGATGGAGGCCGTCATGTTGTAAAGATCGAGCCCGGAAAACCGGGTGCGCTCGGCCGGCGGCCTGGCGTCATTGTGCCGTCTCAGGAAGCCGACGAACGCATCCATGTCCTTGTTGCGCCACATCCAGGTGGGAAACCGGGTGAAGGGCGGCGTGGCCATCGGCTCGTGCGGCAGCTGGCGCACGTGGCGGTCGATGGCGGCGGCATCGGGCCAGTCCGCCTCGACAGCGACGATCTTGAAATTGTGGCGTTCGATCAGCCGACGCGTGATCGCGGCGCGTGCCCGGTAGAACTCGGAGGTGCCATGCGAGGCCTCGCCGAGCAGCACGATGCGGGCTCCGGCAAACCGGTCGAAACTTGCCGCGAACTCCGGATCGTCAAGCGCGGGCAGCGGTTCGGCCGCCGCACGCAGGATGCCGATGACCGATGGAGGCGAGGGAGCGGGTGCGGCCGAAGGCAAGGCGGTCTGGACATCGCGCACAAGATAGTGCTGGAACCAGGCGCCCGCCATCGCCGTCACCTGTTCCATCGTGCCGGCTTCCTCGAACAGGTGACCGGCCCCGGGAACGATCTTGAGCAATTTGTCGCAGGTCAGCGCGGCCAGCGCCTTGCGGTTGAGCGTTATCACCTGGTCGTCATTGCCGCCGACGATCAGCAGGGTCGGCGCCTGCACGTCCGGCAGCCGCGGTCCGGCGAGATCGGGCCGCCCGCCGCGCGACACCACCGCGGAGATCCGGTCCTGCAGTTCAGCCGCCGCCAGGAGCGCCGCGCCGGCGCCGGTGCTGGCGCCGAACAGCCCGAGCGGCAGATCGGCGACATCGGGTTCGGAGGCGATCCACAATGCCGCCTCGGCCAGCCGTTCGGCCAGCAGCGGGATGTCGAAGACATTGCGCCGGTCGTTGGCCTCGGCGGGCAGCAGAAGGTCGAGCAGCAGCGTGGCGAAGCCTTGCCCGTTTAGGCTCGCGGCGACGGCGCGGTTGCGCGGGCTGAGCCGGCTCGAGCCGCTGCCATGGGCAAACAGCACGATCCCGCGCGGATCGGCCGGAACCACCAGATCGCCGGCGAGGCCCAGTGGCGGAATCCGGACCGCGCGCGTCTCGGTCCCGGCGACGCCAGCTTCCGCGTTCCAGCCCTGGCGCAGCAGGCCGATGGTCTCCTCGTCGGTGAGCTGGTGGAAATCGGCAAAAAAACCGCCGACGCCGCGAAAGGCGCGCGACGGGACGAGGCAGACGACATCGTCGGCGAGGGAGGCCAGTTCGGACAGCGTTTGTTCAGGCGCGACCGGCACGGCGACCACGGTCCGCGCCGCGCCCTGCCTGCGCACCGCGGCCAGCGCGGCCTTCATGCTGGCTCCGGTGGCCAGCCCGTCATCGACCAGGATCACGGTGCGGCCGGCCGGGTCGATCCGCTCGCGGCGGCCGAGATAAAGCGTGCGACGGCGTTCCATCTCGGCCAGTTCACGGGCGCGGGCGTGCGCGATGAAGGCCTCGTCCGCCCCCGATGCCCGCACGATGTCGTCGTTGAGGATGGTCTGCGGCTGCTTGCCTTCGACCACGGCGCCGAGCGCCACTTCAGGATTGGAGGGCGCGCCGATCTTGCGCACCATCACCAGATCAAGGGGAGCCTTCAGGGCCTGCGAGATCTCCAAGGCAACGGGTACGCCACCGCGTGGAAGCGCATAGACAACCGGCCGATCCAGCGCCATTGTCATGAGCCGGCTCGCCAGCTGTTTGCCGGCCTCGGCCCGATCGACAAATGTCTTTTCCTCATCATCCATAAATTAATCCTACCCGACCTGACGCATGGCGCATTGATTTTGCTCAAGGACCGGAGATATTTAGTTCGGCGCTTTCTGCCATGATGCATCTGCCTGCAG
The DNA here is from genome assembly GCF_014359905.1 of Hoeflea sp. Classification (GTDB taxonomy): domain Bacteria; phylum Pseudomonadota; class Alphaproteobacteria; order Rhizobiales; family Rhizobiaceae; genus Hoeflea. Next base: position 10,108 of record NZ_JACIYP010000076.1, read on the forward strand.
GTGGCGGCCAGGGTGTTCGGACAAATCAACACGATCCGCATGATCGTTGCCAGGCAACACGGATTTGCGCTCCCATGGCATTTTCTTCCGCATTGATCAGCATCAATGCCCGTAGGTTCTCAGAGGTTAATGTGAGCAACAAATCGGGAGGATTCAGTTGGTTTCGGCTTTCTCCCGATTGGAGGTGACGTTACGTCAATTCACCACGTTGAACCGCGCAAGTCTGGGAGAAGACACCATGGCCATCCGTAACAAAGCTACCGGTTTGCTTGCCATAGCGGCAGGATTGTTTCTCGCCTCGGCGACGGTCGCATCGGCCTTTACCGCATGCCAGGTCACCGATACCGGCGGGATCGATGACAACAGCTTCAACCAGACCGCCTGGAAGGGTGTTCTGGACGCCAAGGAGCAACTTGGCATCGAAGGCCGGTATCTGGAATCCCAGGCCGAGACCGATTACGAAGCCAACATCAATTCGCTGCTCGGCGGCAATTGCGACGTGATCATCACCGTCGGCTTCCTGCTCGGCGACGCCACCAAGAAGGCGGCGGAAGCCAATCCGGACCAGAAATTCTCCATCGTCGACTATGCCTATGATCCCGCGGTCCCCAACATTCTGGGCCAGGTCTATGCCACCGACGAGGCGGCCTTCCTGGCCGGCTATCTTGCCGCCGGCATGAGCAAGTCCGGCGTGCTGGGCGTCTTCGGCGGCATCAACATTCCGCCGGTGACCATCTTCATGGACGGCTTCCACGCGGGCGCCGCCTATTACAACGAACAGAAGGGCGCCTCGGTCACCGTTCTGGGCTGGGATCCCAAGGCCCGCGAAGGGCTCTTCACCAACAATTTCGATTCGCTTGATGACGGCCGCGCCTTTGCCCAGAACCTCTACGACGAAGGCGCCGACATCGTCCTGCCGGTCGCCGGTCCCGTCGGCCTGGGCTCGGCAACGCTGGCCGCGGAACTGGGCACGGACAAGCTCAAGATCATCGGCGTCGACGCCGATCTCTATCTGACCGATCCGGAGCGCAAGCAGGTCTATCTCACCTCGGTCACCAAGCGCATGGACGCGACCGTGTTCGACGTGATCAAGCAGGCCATGGACGGCAAGTTCGAAGGCGGCATCCTTTTGGGATCGCTGGCCAATGGCGGCGTCGATCTGGCCCCTTTCCATGACATGGAGGAGGCTGTTCCGGCGGAGCTGAAACAGGAACTCGAGGCCATCCGCGCCGGCATTATCGACGGATCGATCAAGGTCGCCCCGAAGTAATCCGCTCTGCTGAACGACCGGCGCAGGGGTGTCCCTGCGCCGCCAAGCGCCAGGGAGTTGGGCATGGATGTTGAACTGCGCGGAATCACCAAGCGCTTCGGGCCAGTGGTGGCCAATTCGGGCGTGAACATGACCATCCGCAGCGGCGAGGTGCTGGGGTTGCTGGGCGAAAACGGCGCCGGCAAATCGACCCTGATGAATGTGCTGTGCGGTCTCTACCGCCCCGACGAGGGCGAGATCCTGATCGACGGCAAGCCCGTGAGCTTCAACGGGCCGGGAGACGCGATCGCCGCCGGCATCGGCATGGTGCATCAGCACTTCATGCTGGTGCCGGTCTTCACCGTGGCCGAAAACGTGGTGCTGGGCGTCGAGCCCACCGGCCGCCTGGATTTCCTCGATCTCGGCAAGGTCCGCGCCCAGGTGCTCGAGATCCGCAGGAAATACGGGCTCGAGGTCGACCCCGACGCGCTGATCGAGAACCTGCCGGTGGGCGTCCAGCAGCGGGTGGAGATCATCAAGGTGCTGTTCCGCTCCGCGGAAGTCCTGATCCTCGACGAGCCGACGGCGGTGCTCACGCCCCGGGAGGTCGAGGAGTTCTTTCAGATCGTCCGATCCCTGCGCGATGCCGGCAAGGCCCTGGTGTTCATCACCCACAAGCTCAACGAGATCCTCGAGATCGCCGACCGCATCAGCGTGCTGCGCGGCGGCCGGATCGTCGGCGAGAGCGATCCCGCCACGGCGACGACGACTGACCTGGCCGAAATGATGGTCGGCCGTCCGGTGAGCTTCGACGTGGTCAAGGCGCCCTATCGGCCCGGCCCCGTGCTGATGGAGACCCGGGATCTGGTGGTGCTCAACGAGAACGGATCGACCGCCGTCGATCATATGGACTTTTCGGTCAGGAGCGGCGAGATCGTCGGCATCGCCGGGGTGCAGGGCAATGGCCAGACCGCGCTGGTCGAGGCGCTCACGGGCCTGCGCGACGTGGCCGGCGGCTCGATCCATTTCGCCGGCGCCGACATCACCCGCGCCTCGCCGCGGGAGCGCCACCGGATGGGCATCGCCCATATCCCCGAGGATCGCCAGCGCACCGGGATCATCCCGTCCTTCACCGTCGCCGAAAACATGGTGCTCGACACCTACTATGACGAGCGGTTTTCCTCGGGCATGCAGATCCTCTGGGACAAGGTGCAGGAAACCGCGGCGGAGAATTCGGCCGAGTTCGACGTCCGCACGCCCTCCGTGTTCGCCGCCGCGGGAACCCTGTCGGGCGGCAACCAGCAGAAACTGGTGGTTGCCAGGGAAATGTCGCGCGACACAAAGTTCATGATCGCCGCGCAACCGACGCGGGGGCTGGATGTGGGCTCCATCGAATACATTCACCAGCGCCTCATCGATGCGCGGGACGAGGGCGACGGGGTGCTGATCATCTCCTCCGAACTCGATGAGATCCTAGCGCTGTCCGATCGCATCCTGGTGATGTTCAAGGGCCGCGTGGTGGCCGAGTTCGACGCCAGCAAGGGGCCGGTCGACAAGAATGCCGTCGGATTGGCGATGGCGGGAGCAGCGGCATGAGCGACAGCAAGACCGACATCGTCATCCAGAACCTGCTCAAGCGGGCGGCGCCCGGACGCGGCGAATTCGAGGATCTCGTCATCGTGCCGCTGTTCGCGGTTGTCGCTGCTCTGGTGCTCGGGGCGTTGACCATGCTGGCCACCAGCGTCGAGCCCGCCACCATCGCCCGGTCCTACCTGGCGCTGCTGCAGGGCTCGGTCGGCTCGCTCAATGCGATCTCGGAAACACTCACCGCGGCGATACCGCTGATCCTGGCCGGGCTCGGCCTTGCGCTCGGTTTTCGCGCCGGGCTCTTCAACATCGGCGCCGAAGGCCAGATCCTGATGGGCGGGATGGCCGCGGTGATCACGGGCTTCAGCTTCCCCTTTCTGCCCGTCTACCTGTTGCTGCCCCTGTGTCTGCTCAGCGGCGCGCTGGCGGGGGCGTTCTATGCCGGGATCGCGGGCTGGCTTCGCGCCGCCACTGGAGCGCATGAGGTGATTTCGACAATCATGCTCAACCTGATTTCCTACCGGCTGATCGACTACATGCTGCGGCTGCCCTTCGTGCAGCGCGAAGGCCGCTCCGATCCGATTTCCAAATCGGTCCCAGATCACGCCCAGTTGCCGGAACTGCTCGAATGGATCGACCCGAACCTGCGGCTGCATGCCGGGATCTTCCTGGCGCTCGCCGCGGTCCTGTTCGTCTACTGGCTGCTGTTCAGGACAAAGACCGGCTTCGAGTTCCGGGCGAGCGGCGCGAGCCCCGACGCCGCCCGCTTCGCCGGCATTCGCTCGGGCCTGACCATTGTCCTGGCGATGGCCTCCGCCGGGGCGCTGGCCGGACTGGCCGGATCGGTGCAGGTGCTGGGCGTCCTGGAGCGGGTGACGCCCGGCTTTTCGGCCGGCATCGGCTTTGACGCCATCGCGGTGGCGCTCTTGGGCCGGTCCCATCCCTTCGGCGTGCTTCTGGCGGGCCTGCTGTTCGGCGCGCTGGAGGCCGGCGGGCGGCAGATGCAGGTGGACGCCGGGGTGAGCATCGATCTGATCGGCATCATCCAGGCCCTGATCATCGTCTTCATCGCGGCGCCGCTGCTGGTGCGCGCGCTGTTCCCCTGGGGCTTTCGGAAAGCCGAAACGGCGAAAGGGAAATAGCGATCATGACGATGACAACCCAGCTCCCGACGGTGTCCCGGGCCAGGCTCGATCCCGGCAAACGAAAACAGGCAAGGATCACCGGCGGCGTGCTGATCGCGATGGCGGTGCTCGTGGCGTGGGTTTTCGGCTCGGGCAGCGAAGGCAGCGCGGTGTTCCGGCTGTCGCGTCCGGGCGATGCGCTGGTCCTGCCGGATCTGTCGGTTCCGGCCATGCAGTTCAATTTCATTGTCGCCGGCCTGCTCGCCTTCCTCGGCGCCCGCCAGTTCCTGCGCGGCGGCGTGCGCTGGTCTTCGCTGTCGCTGGGCCTCGGCCTGGCGCTGGTGGTGGTGGCGTTTCTGGTCTGGGCGACGGCCGGAAAGGCGTTCTCGCTCACCGGCATGCTGCAGGCGACCATGGTGCGCGCGGTGCCCATCGCCCTCGGGGCGCTGGCAGGCGTGCTCTGCGAGCGGGTGGCGGTCGTCAACATCGCCATCGAGGGCATGCTGCTGGCCGGCGCCTTCGCCGGCGCGCTGGTGGGATCGCTCCTGGGCGGGATCGCCGGCCTCACCGCCGCCGTCGCGGTGGGCGGGCTGTTCGGATTCTTCCTAGCGGCGCTGGTGGTCACCTACCGGATGGACCAGATCATCGCAGGCGTGGTGATCAACCTGTTCGTGCTCGGCCTCACGTCCTATGTCAGCAGCCAGGTGTTCCAGGAGTACCGCGCCCTCAACAACGCGCCGGTGTTCCGCGCCCTCAAGATCCCGCTTCTGGGCGACATTCCGGTGATCGGACCGATGATCTTCTACCAGAACATCTTCGTCTACGGCGCGCTGATCATGGTGGCCGTGTCGACCTATTACCTGTTTTACACCCGCAGCGGGCTGAGGGCGCGGGCGGTCGGCGAGCATCCGCGCGCCGCCGACACATTGGGCATCGACGTTTATCGCACCCGCTTCATCCATGTGACGCTCGGCGGCATGGTGGCCGGCTTCGGCGGCGCCTGGTTCACGCTGGGCTCGGTCGGCCGGTTCGACGAGAACATGACCGGCGGGCGCGGCTTCATCGGGCTTGCCGCGATGATCTTCGGCCGCTGGCATCCGGTCGGTGCGCTGATGGCGGCGCTGGTGTTCGGTTTCGCCGATTCGCTCCAGCAGAAACTGGCGCTGCTGCGCACCCCGATCCCGTCGGAATTCCTCGCCATGGCGCCCTATATCGCCACGATCATCGTCGTCGCCGGCTTCATCGGCCGGGCCCGAGCGCCGGCCGCCGACGGTCAGCCCTATGTCAAAGAGTGACATTCTCGTTATGGCGGAAGGGATCCGATACGGGATGTCGGGTTCGTGCTCGGCGATTGAGGTATGCGGATCAAAGGCAAACCTCGCCTGTCGCCTGCGCATAATATGGACCATTTCGATGCCGTCGAATATGATCTGGGCGTTCGCTATCGACTTGAAGCCAAGCATGGAGCGGACCCGGCGCTTGATGAACCGCCCCGGGTTTGCCGGAGGCCGTTTGGTTCAGGCTATGCGGCCATGGCTGCTTCTTCCAGCATGCCGTAATATTGTTCTTCAGCTTCGGCTGGCGCTATATTCCCGATGGGGCCCAGAAGGCGTCGTTGGTTGAACCAGTCGACCCATTCGAGTGTTGCGGACTCGACGGCTTCGAAGTTTCGCCATGGGCCGCGTTGATGGATGACCTCTGCCTTGTAGAAACCCTTGATCGTTTCCGCGAGAGCATTCTCGTGACTGTCTCCAACGCTGCCGAGGGACGGTTCGATGCCCGCTTCTGCCGGCCGTTCCGAGTATTTTATCGACACGTATTGGGCGGATTCAACCGGTCGTCGCAACACCCCAAATAAGGAGGTGATTGTGGTTACGGGAAGACGGAAATCAGAACGGTCAACACGGTGCGAATTGTCTGAGCGCTTCCGGTTGGATCGTGTCCCACGGATTGGTGTAGTTTCGGCGCTCGCCGTGCCTTCCGGGCATCGCCGGGAATGGATCAGCGTGCCGCAGCGGGCAGGCTGATCAGGGGACCATCGCTCATTTGTCCGATTGTTTCTAGCGTCATGTAGCGGGATCGCTGGACGGCCCACTCGTCGTTTTGTTCGGGCAGGAGCGCACCGACCAGCCTGACGATGGCGTCGTTGTTCGGGAAGATTCCGACGACCTCGGTTCGTCGCTTGATCTCGCCGTTCAATCGTTCGATGGGGTTGGTCCAGTGCAGCTTGGTCCAGTGCTGCCTGGGAAAGGTCATGTCGGCGAGCACGTCCTGCTCGGCGCTGTCCATGAACGTGGCGAGTTTCGGCACCTTCGGTATGATCTGGTCGGCGACATTGCGCCATTGGGTGCTCGCAGCTTCCGCCGTGTCCTGGGTAAAGACCGTGGCGATGAAGGCTGAGACGACGCGCCGACCGCCCTTTCCGTCATGGGCCAAGGCATTGCGCTATGCGAGTGGACCCGGCAACGCGGCCAGTCCTGAGCTTTGGAATGCGCAGTTCGACGGTACCCGCCCGTGTTTCCCAGTCCCGGTCGCGGTAGCCGTTGCGCTGGGCAAGCCTGAAGCCAGTCTTCTCGCCATAGCCCGCGCCGGTCTTCGTCCCGACCTCCAGCACCATCAGCTTCTCGGCCGCAAAGCCGATCATCTCGCGCAGCAAATCGGCATCAGCGCTCTTCTCAACGAGCGAGCACAGGTTCATCATGTCGTCGGTCATCGGTGGTGTCCTTCAGGTTGAGCTTCAACAACCCGACCCTACCGGAAAACACCGGTGACCACCGCTACCCTGCTACACCACGCCCTGGGACACGATCATCAGAGCAGTTCGCGGTGGTCTGGTCACCTGCCGAGAAGCGGGCTGAGAAACTACCGTCAATAACAACCAGCTCTTCATGTTATGAGCGATCCGCATTGTGCGTTGCACAAGCTTGAGAACTGAGCATGATGGCATCATGAGCGAACGCCTGCCATCGGTTCTGATTATCGACGAAAACGCCACCCGCGCCTCGATCATCGAGGCGGGGTTGGCTGCGGCGGGGCACCGGCAGGTTACGGTTGTCAATGAGATGCGCGGCATAGCTGCGAAGATCGCCGAGCACGAACCCGACGTCATCGTCATCGATCTCGAAAATCCCAACCGCGACATGCTAGAGAACATGTTTCAGCTCTCGCGCGCGGTAAAGCGTCCGATCGCCATGTTTGTTGACCGCTCCGACACCGAAGCGATGCAGGCAGCGATCGATGCTGGCGTGTCCGCCTATGTTGTTGACGGCCTGCGCCAGGAGCGGGTCAAGAGCATTCTCGACATGGCGATCAGCCGCTTCAACGCCTTCTCTCGGCTCGAGCGTGAACTCGAGGAGGCCCGCGGCGCCCTCGAGGAGCGCAAGGTGGTCGACCAGGCCAAGGGCCTGATCATGAAATCCCGCGGCGTAGATGAAGCCACCGCCTACACGATGTTGCGCAAGGCGGCGATGAACGGCAACCGGAAGATCGTCGACGTGGCAGAAAGCCTCGTGATGTCCGCGCGGCTGCTTGGCGATGAGGGCATGTAGATGATGACAGAGCTGAGCGCCGGATTTCTGCCGCTGACCGACAGTGCAATCCTGATCGCCGCCCGCGAGAAGGGCTTTGCCGAGGCCGAGGGAATCGACCTCAAACTCGTGCGGGAAACCTCCTGGGCCAATGTCCGAGACAAGCTCGCCGTCGGGCAGTATGAAATCGCCCATGCGCTGGCGCCCATGCCGATCGCCTCCAATCTCGGCCTGACACCCTTCGACACAAGCTTCATCGCGCCGATGGCGCTCGGCCTCGGCGGCAACGCCATCACCGTGAGCAACCGGCTTCTGGCGGCCATGCAGGAGTGCGTGGACTTCACGATCATGAATGCGCGGGAGGCCGGCAAGGCGCTTGCCGAGGCTGTTCGCGCCCGGCAGGCCGAAGGCGGCAAGCGGCTGCAGTTCGCCGTGGTGCACCCGTTCTCGGGCCACAATTTCGAACTGCGCTACTGGCTCGCGGCCTCCGGCGTCGCTCCCGACCGCGATATCGAGATCGTCATCCTGCCGCCATCACTGATGGCTGACGCACTCGCGACCGGTCAGATCGACGGCTACTGCGTCGGCGAGCCCTGGAATTCGGTCGGTGTCGACAAGGGCGCAGGCCGCATCATCGCCACCAAGTCCTCGATCTGGGCCTCGAGCCCCGAGAAGGTTCTGGCTGTGCGCGAATCCTGGGCCGAAGAGAACACCGAAACGCTGCACGCGCTGCTGCGCGCGCTCTACCGCTCGGCTGAGTGGTGCGGACAGGCCGGAAATCACGCCGAACTGGCGGCGATCCTCTCCGCACAGGCCTATCTCGGGCAGCCGTCGCGCCTGATCTTGCCCGCGCTCGATGGCTCAATCGTCGCGCGCGAAGGGGAAGGCGCGACACCCGACTTCTTCCAGCCCCATGCCAGGGCCGCGACCTTCCCCTGGCAGAGCCACGCGTTGTGGTTCTACTCGCAGATGGTGCGATGGGGCTATGTCGGCCATTCCGCGGCCAATGCCGAGATCGCCCGACGCAGCTACCGCCCGGACATCTACCGCGCGGTTCTCTCCGCCATGAAGGTTCCGGTTCCGAGCGCCAATTCCAAGGTCGAGGGCGCGCTTAGGCAGACCATCGCGGTCGGCGCCTCCTCGCAGTTCCTCTATCTGGGTCCGGACGGTTTTTTCGACGGCGCAGTGTTCGATCCGGATCGCCTGGACGCCTACATCAACAGCCAGAAAGACTGACCGCGTGCGCAGGAGCAGCGGTCCGTTCTGAACATTTTTTAGCCTGTGCTTTCTGCTGCTTTGCACAATCGATGCGCACCCGGCCGTGCTCGCTCAGCAATAGCAAGAATCTATTCGTTTGAAAAAACTGGATAATTCGAATTTCACGCAAACTGGCACGCGTGTTGCATAGTCTAGGTTAGCTTTCCAAGGCTGACCAGGTCCAATGACGGGCCCGAACCAGGCAACGCCGCCAAACCGAAGTATCCCGCATCCTCCCGCGGGGTCTCCGGTTTGGCGGCTTTTTTTATGCGGTCAACGGACCGCCAAAGGAGACACGGAATGACCATGACGTTCACACGGCGTACCGCTCTTGCACTCAGCGCCATAGTGTTGGCTTCCACCACCATGCTGACGCCCGCTTCTGCCGGCATGCTCGATGTCGAGAAGGACGAGTTGAAATTCGGCTTCATCAAGCTCACCGACATGGCGCCGCTCGCGATCGCCTACGAGAAGGGTTATTTCGAGGACGAGGGCCTGTTCGTCACGCTCGAGCCGCAGGCCAACTGGAAGGTGCTGCTCGACCGGGTGATCACCGGCGAACTCGACGGCGCCCACATGCTGGCCGGCCAGCCGCTGGCGGCCACCATAGGTTTTGGCACCAAGGCGCATATCGTCACGCCGTTCTCGATGGATCTCAACGGCAACGGCATCACCGTTTCAAACGAGGTGTGGGAGCTGATGAAGCCGCATCTGGAGAATGGTCCGGACGGCAAGCCGGTCCACCCGATCAAGGCCGATGTCCTCAAGAAGGTGGTCGACAAGTTCAAGGCGGAGGGCCGGCCTTTCAACATGGGCATGGTGTTCCCTGTCTCCACCCACAATTACGAACTGCGCTACTGGCTCGCCTCCGGCGGCATCCACCCGGGCTTCTATTCACCCTCCGATGTCTCCGGCCAGATCGGCGCGGACGCGCTTCTCTCGGTCACGCCGCCGCCGCAGATGCCGGCGACGCTCGAAGCCGGCACTATCGACGGCTATTGCGTTGGCGAACCCTGGAACCAGGCCGCCGTGTTCAAGGGCATCGGCGTGCCGGTGATCACCGATTACGAGATCTGGAAGAACAATCCGGAAAAGGTCTTCGGCCTGACCAAGGAGTTCACCGAGCAATACCCGAACACCACGCTGGCGCTGACCAAGGCGCTGATCCGCGCCGCCAGATGGCTCGACGAGAACGACAACGCCAACCGCATGGAAGCCGTCGAGATCCTGTCGCGGTCCGAATATGTCGGAGCCGATGCCGAAGTCATCGCCAATTCGATGACCGGCACCTTCGAATACGAGAAGGGCGACAAGCGCGACGTACCCGATTTCAACGTGTTCTACCGGTACTTCGCCACCTATCCCTACTACTCAGACGCCGTCTGGTATCTTTCGCAGATGCGCCGCTGGGGACAGATCTCCGAAGCCAAGCCGGACGAGTGGTTCGATGAAACCGCGAAATCGGTCTACCTGCCCGACATCTATCTCAAGGCGGCGCGGCTGCTGGTCGAGGATGGCCATGCCGACGAGGCGGATTTCCCCTGGGATACAGATGGCTACCGCGCGCCGACGCCGGCCGCCGATATCATCGACGGCATCGCCTATGACGGCAGGAAGCCCAACGACTACCTCAACAGCCTGAGCATCGGCCTCAAGGGCGATGAAGTCGCCGGCGGCTAGTCCGCCCGCTGTTCCGGAGCGCCGTGAGCGGCGCTCCGTTCCACCTGTCGACCACTTCAAAGGATTACCACCGATGGCAAATGCCACCGACACCGCACCAATCGATCTGACCGGACGCGAGAAGGTTTTTTCTGCCATCACCAGGGCCAGTGGCTGGCTGGATGCGCTGGGCTTCTCCTGGCTAGTCCCCATTCTGCGAATGCTTGCCGGCGACAATCCGCGCGTGCAACTGGGCGAGCTCAAGCGGGTTCTGTTCATTCCGTTGCTGGGTATCCTCGCCTTCCTCGTCGCCTGGGGCATGCTGGCTCCGAAGGTCGAGACATCGCTGGGCGCGGTGCCAGGACCGGTGGAGGTCTGGGAGCAGGCGGGTACTCTGTGGGCCGATCACGTCCGGGAGCGCGAAAAGGCAGTGTCCTTCTACGAGCGCCAGGACAAGCGCAACGAGAAGCTGGTGGCAGAGGGCAAGGAGCCGCAGTTCCGGACCTATACCGGCAAGCCGACCTATCTGGATCAGATCGTCACGTCGTTGTTCACTGTCGGTCTGGGATTTGTGATCGGCACGCTGATCGCCGTTCCGCTCGGCATCGCGTCTGGATTGTCGAAGTCATTCAATGGCGCCATCAATCCGCTGATCCAGATTTTCAAACCGGTATCGCCTCTTGCCTGGCTGCCGATCGTCACCATGATCATCTCGGCGACCTATGCCAATCCCTATGACTGGATGCCGAAATCGCTGCTGATCTCCGCCGTCACCGTCACGCTATGTTCCTTGTGGCCGACATTGATCAACACGGCGCTCGGCGTGGCATCGGTCGACAAGGATCTGATGAATGTCGGCCGCGTGCTGCAGCTGCCGACCTCGAGAACCATCACCCAGGTGGTGCTTCCGTCGGCGCTGCCGCTGATCTTCACGGGCCTCAGGCTGTCGCTCGGCGTGGGCTGGATGGTGCTGATCGCCGCCGAGATGCTGGCGCAGAACCCGGGCCTCGGAAAGTTCGTCTGGGACGAATTCCAGAACGGCTCGTCGCAGTCGCTGGCCAGGATCATGGTGGCGGTGCTGACCATCGGCATCATCGGCTTCATGCTCGACCGGCTGATGTTCGCGCTGCAGCGCGCCTTCACCTTCTCGGCAAACCGGTAGGGGGATGGGATGACTATTCTCGAAATATCAGGCCTGTCGAAATCCTTTGGCGAGGGCGCTGGCCGCACCGAAGTGCTCAGCAACATCAACCTCAAGGTGGCGGACGGCGAATTCATCGCTATCGTCGGTTTCTCCGGATCCGGCAAGACCACGCTGATCTCGCTCATGGCCGGGCTGATCAAGCCGGATCTGGGCGGGGTGATCTTCAGGGGCCACGAGATCGATGGTCCTGGCCCCGAGCGCGGCGTCGTGTTCCAGTCCTATTCGCTGATGCCGTGGATGACGGTGGCCGGCAATGTCAGCCTTGCTGTCGACAGCGTCTTCAGGAAAAAGACCCGCGCCGAACGGGCGGCCATCGCCAACAAATATATCGACATGGTCGGCCTGAGCCATGCGCGCGACCGCAAGCCGGCCGAACTGTCGGGCGGAATGCGTCAGCGCGTGGCCGTCGCCCGGGCGCTGGCCATGCAGCCCGAGGTGCTGCTGCTCGACGAGCCGCTTTCGGCGCTCGATGCGCTGACCCGCGCCAAGCTGCAGGACGAATTCGCCGACATCTGCCAGAAGGAGAAGAAGACCATCATCCTAATCACCAATGACGTGGATGAAGCCATTCTGCTGGCCGACCGCATCATCCCGCTCAAACCGGGTCCGAATGCAACGCTTGGTCCGGATTTTCGGGTCGATATCGCCCGGCCGCGCGACCGCGCGGAGATGAATTCGGACGAGGATTTCATCCGGCTTCGCGGCGAGATCACCAGCTACCTGATGGAGGTCGGCGCCGAACGCGGGTCCGAGGCAGAGCGGGATATTGCACTGCCCAACATCGTGCCGATTTCGCTCGGAAGCGAGAGGCCACCCAAGGCCTATGTCGAGGCGTCGGCGGCGATCAGGGACGACAGTTTCCTCGAGTTCAGCCAGCTGAAAAAGGTCTATCCGACGCCCAAGGGGCCACTCACTGTTGTGGATGGCTTCGAGCTGAAGATGAAGAAGGGCGAGTTCACCACCCTGATCGGCCATTCGGGCTGCGGCAAGTCCACCGTGCTGTCGATGGTCGCGGGCCTCAACCCGATCACCGAAGGCGCGATCATCCTCGATGGCCGCCATATCACCCAGGCAGGACCGGACCGGGCCGTGGTGTTCCAGGCGCCGTCGCTGATGCCGTGGCTGACGGCCTACGAGAACGTCGCGCTCGGCGTCGACCGGGTTTATCCGAACGCGTCCAAGGCCGAGCGCAACGACGTGGTCGAATACTACCTGCAGCGCGTCGGCCTGCTCGACGCCATGCACCGCCCGGCGCTGGACCTGTCGAACGGCATGAAGCAGCGCGTCGGCATCGCCCGGGCCTTTGCGCTGTCGCCGAAGCTGCTGCTGCTCGACGAGCCCTTCGGCATGCTCGACAGCCTCACCCGCTGGGAGTTGCAGGATGTCCTGATGGACGTCTGGAAGCGCACCCAAGTCACCGCCGTCTGCGTCACCCACGATGTCGACGAGGCGATCCTGCTGGCCGACCGGGTGGTGATGATGTCGAACGGGCCGAACGCCCTGATCGGCAACATCATGGACGTGGATCTGCAGCGCCCCCGCTCGCGCAAGGCGCTGCTCAATCACCCGGATTACTACGCCTACCGCGAAGAGTTGCTCGAGTTCCTCGAAGCCTATGAGGGCGGCGCAAACCCCTCCGAGGAGCAGTTGAAATCCATTTCCCAGAAACGGTCCATCCGGGTCGCCCGCCAGAAAAGCGTGGCCTCCAGTCTGACCGCAGCGGAGTAGATCCATGACCGGAAAACAAAAACTCGTTGTCATCGGCAATGGCATGGCGCCTGGACGGATGCTCGAGCATCTGTTCGAGAACGCACCCGACGCCTTCGACGTGACCATCTTCAACGCCGAACCGCGTGTCAACTACGACCGCATCATGCTCTCGCCGGTGCTTTCGGGCGAAAAGAGCTTCGAGGACATCGTCATTCACGGCGACGGCTGGTACGTCGAGCACGGGGTCATGCTCTACAAGGGCCACAAGGTGGTCGAGATCGACCGCGCCGCCAAGACGGTCCGGTCCGAGCACGGCGAAGTGGCAGCCTACGACAAGCTGGTCATCGCCACCGGCTCGGCGCCCTTCATCATCCCGGTTCCCGGGCATGATCTGCCGGGCGTCTTGACCTACCGGGATCTCGATGATGTCGATGCCATGCTGCTCGCCGCGCAGTCGCGCGGCAAGGCGGTGGTCATCGGCGGCGGGCTGCTCGGTCTTGAAGCCGCCGCGGGCCTCAGGGAACGGGGCATGGACGTAACCGTGATCCACCTGATGCCGTCCCTGATGGAGCGACAGCTTGATCCGGCTGCCGGCTATCTCCTGGAGCAGGAACTCGAGGGGCGCGGCATCAGGATCATCACCAAGGCCAGCACCAAAAGGATTCTTGGCGATGCCCGCGTCGAAGGCATCGAGCTCGAGGACGGCAGGGTCATCCCGGCCACCCTGGTGGTGATGGCGGTCGGCATCCGCCCCAACGCGGGCCTGGCCAAAGAGGCCGGGCTTTCGGTCAATCGCGGCATCGTTGTCTCCGACCACATGCAGACCAGCGATCCGGACATCTACTCGGTCGGCGAGTGTGTCGAGATCAACGGCAATGTCTACGGCCTGGTGGCGCCGCTCTACCAGATGGCCGAGGTCGCCGCGTCTCATCTCGGGCGGACCGGCCAGAAGCGCTTCGTCGAAACCTTGACGGCAACCAAGCTCAAGGTCACCGGCATCAATCTCTATTCGGTGGGAGACTTTGCCGAGGCCGAAGACCGCGAGGAGATCGTCCTGCGCGACGCCGCCGCCGGCGTCTACAAGCGGCTGGTGCTCAAGGACAACCGGATCATCGGCGCGGTGCTCTACGGCGAGACCGCCGATGGCGCCTGGTTCTTCGATCACCTGAAAAAGCAGACCGATATTTCGGAGATGCGCGAGACGCTGATCTTCGGACAGGCCTACCAGGGAGGGTCCCCGATGGACCCTCTGGCGGCCGTTGCAGCCTTGCCGGATGATGCGGAAATCTGCGGCTGCAACGGCGTATGCAAATCAAAAATCACCGGAGCCATCGCTTCCAAGGGCCTGAAAGGGCTCGATGATGTGCGGGCCCACACCAAGGCCTCGGCGTCCTGCGGAACCTGCACCGGGCTGGTCGAGCAATTGCTCGTCCTGACGCTTGGGGATGCCTACAACCCGGCGGCGGTCACACCGATGTGCGGCTGCACCGAACTCGGCCATGACGATGTGCGCCGCCTGATCAAGGCCAAGCATCTCAAGACCATTCCGGCGGTGATGCAGGAACTCGAGTGGAAAACCTCCTGCGGCTGCGCCAAATGCCGCCCGGCGCTGAACTACTATCTCGTCTGCGACTGGCCGGACGAATATGCCGACGATTACCAGTCGCGCTTCATCAACGAGCGGGTGCATGCCAACATCCAGAAGGACGGCACCTATTCGGTGGTGCCGCGGATGTGGGGCGGCATGACCTCGTCGACCGAACTCAGGGCCATTGCCGATGTGGTCGACAAGTTCAACATTCCGGCGGTCAAGTGCACCGGCGGCCAGCGCATCGACATGCTCGGCATCAAAAAGGAAGACTTGCCGGCGGTCTGGGCGGATCTGGGCAAGGCCGGATTCGTCTCGGGCCAGGCCTATGCCAAGGGGCTCAGGACGGTCAAAACCTGCGTCGGCACCGACTGGTGCCGCTTTGGCACCCAGGATTCCACTGGTCTCGGCATCAAGCTCGAGAAATTCATGTGGGGCTCGTGGACGCCGGCGAAGCTGAAGCTGGCTGTCTCCGGGTGTCCGCGCAATTGCGCCGAAGCCACCTGCAAGGACATCGGCGTTATCTGTGTCGACAGCGGCTACGAGATCCATTTCGCCGGCGCCGCCGGTCTTGACATCAAGGGCACCGAGATCCTCGGGAATGTGAAGACCGAGGACGAGGTGATGGAGCATGTCGTAGCGCTGGCGCAGATGTACCGGGAGCAGGGCCGCTATCTCGAACGCATCTACAAATGGGCCAAGCGCATCGGTCTTGACGAGATCCGCCGCCAGATCATTGATGAGCCCGACAAGCGCAAGGCCTATTACGAGCGCTTCGTCTTCAGTCAGACATTTGCCCAGGTCGATCCCTGGTCCGAACGCGTGTCCGGCAAGGACAAGCACGAGTTCAACCCGATGGCGACACTGAGCCTGGAGGCGGCGGAATGAACGCGATGACACAGACATGGGTCAAGGTCGGCAGGATCGGCGATATTCCGCAGCGCGGCGCGCGCTGCGTCAAGAATGGTGACATGAGCATCGCCATCTTCCGAACCGCCGACGACCGGGTATTCGCGCTCGAGGACAAGTGCCCGCACAGGAACGGGCCTCTCAGTCAGGGCATCGTCCATGACGGTTGCGTCACCTGTCCCCTGCACAATTGGGTGATCAGCCTCGAAACCGGGCTTGCCCAGGGCGCTGACGAGGGCCAGACGCTGTCGATTCCGGTCAGGCTCGAAGGCGACGAAATCGTCCTCGGCATTGGCGGCCTGGCATGAGTGACAGTCCGGCCCCGACTGTCAAGACAACATGCCCCTATTGCGGGGTGGGCTGTGGTGTCCTGGCGACCCTGGAGGAGGGCGGCGCCGTGACCATCAAGGGCGACCCGGACCACCCCGCAAACTTTGGCCGCCTGTGCTCAAAGGGTTCGGCGCTCGGCGAGACGCTCGGTCTCGACGGCCGTCTGCTCCAACCCGAGATCGCGGGCGAACGCGCCTCCTGGGATGCGGCACTCGATCTGGTCGCCGCACGCTTTTCGGCCGCCATCGCTAAGCACGGGCCCGACAGCGTCGCTTTCTACGTGTCGGGGCAATTGCTGACCGAGGACTATTACGTCGCCAACAAGCTGATGAAGGGCTTCATCGGCTCGGCCAATATCGACACCAATTCGCGGCTGTGCATGGCGTCCTCGGTCGCCGGCCACCGCCGCGCCTTCGGCTCCGACACCGTGCCGGGAACCTACGAGGATCTGGAGCTTGCCGACCTCGTCGTGCTGACAGGGTCCAACCTCGCCTGGTGTCACCCGGTTCTCTATCAGCGCATTGCCGCGGCAAAAGCCGCGCGTCCTCAGATGAAGATCGTCCTCATCGATCCACGTCGCACCATGACCGCCGATATTGCCGATCTGCATCTGGCGATTGCGCCCGATGGCGATGTCGGCCTGTTTCTCGGGCTGCTGGCCCATCTTGCAGACAACGGATTTGTCGATGAGGCCTATGTCGGCGTCCATACCAGCGGTTTCGAGAATGCCCTGGTCGCCGCGCGTGCTTTGGGCCTCACCGATCTTCAGTCGCCGACCGGACTGCCGGTGGATCAGCTGGAAACTTTCTTTGGGCTCTGGGCCGGCGCCGAAAAGGTGGTCACGGTTTACAGCCAGGGCGTCAACCAGTCCGCCTCCGGCACCGACAAGGTCAATGCGATCATCAATTGCCATCTCGCCACAGGCCGCATCGGCAGGCCGGGTATGGGCCC
>NZ_JACIYP010000077.1 GCF_014359905.1 Hoeflea sp.
GCGGCTCGGAGCGGACTCGTGGGAGATGGAGCGGGTGAAGGGAATCGAACCCTCGTCGTAAGCTTGGGAAGCTTCTGCTCTGCCATTGAGCTACACCCGCATGACGCTTGTTCTTTACCTGTCTGCGGCGGCAAATACAAACGCGCAGTCATGGGCGCTCCTGTTTATGCTGCCGCTCATTTTCCTGCAACTGGTTTCGGTGCGCAATATCATCGGGCTGTTTCAGCTCCACTATGGCATCCCGTTTGTAATTGTCGCATTGCTGATCCTGATCATGGTCTTGTTCGACTCTGCGAGGGTGCAGAGCAAAATGGTCTGGATCGCCATATTTGCGCTGTTGGCGGTCAATCATGCCCAGACCGATGCATGGATCAAATGGGCGACACAGGTGCCCGTATTTTCAATCCAGGCGAGCCAACGCTACATTGAGGAGTTGACGCCGGATGAGAACCATTCGGTTTGCGGATCGGTAGGTGTGCCGGCGCTGGCGCCGGACCGGTTTGCGCGGGAACAATTCGTGAAAGGAGAGATTTCGGATCATTGCACGAGTGTTATCTTGTTCGAGGGAGGTCTCGATTATCGACGCTGCATCCGATCATGTCCGCGCTTGTCTTCTCCCGGATTGACAAACGCAACCGGCTTGCGCTTTACCGGCGACAATGACAGTTCGAGGCACGAAGAGGCCATTAAAATCCGGTTCGATAACTTGCCTTTCAGAAACCGGAATGAGGGCGTTGTCACAGCGCGCGGGAAACCTGATGCAGACACCACCATTGTCGCCGGAGCGTATTAACTACCTAGATGCTTTGCGGTCGCTGATGCTTCTGCTGATTATTCCCTTTCATGCCACGGAGATATACCGCTTGAGCGGCGGCTGGTTGATTTCCGCCAATGAACAGGATTTGGGACTTACGGTTTTGGGATCAATCATTCAGTTGATCCGCAGGCCGATTTTCTTCTTCATGAGTGGATTTATCGCCGCTTCGGTGCTGCTGCGAAAGGGCCGCGATGTGTGGATGCGCGGCAGACTTCTACAGATTGGCGTGCCGGTTGTGCTCTCGTCCCTTATCCTGGTTCCGGTCGAGAATGCGGCGCTGGCCTATGACAGTCATCTTTCCGACGCGCACTTTATGGCGACATGGAAGGAACTGACATTCCAATACAGCGACGCCTGGATCCGCCACCGCTGGTTTCTGATCGCACTGCTAAACATGATCGTGACATATTATCTCTTGTCGCTTGGCGCCTCACGATTGTTTGCCAAAGGTCAGGTGGATTCGGCTGTCGCATGGGTAACTAAAGCCGTTCGCCGCATGCCGACCCTTCTGCTGTTTGGTCTGATGCTTATCTGGGGACCGCTGGGCGCGCTGCTGAACAATCTACTGCATACTTTACTTCCGCTGTTCAACATTGTGTACTTCATGAATACGACCATCCTCTACCTCCCTTTCTTTATCGTAGGGCTAGTGCTGGGCAATAATCGGGATGCAGCCACAGCGTTCATGACACTTTCGCGTCTGGATTACATTCTGGCTGCGGTCGTCATGGTGGCTTACTGCTCCTTATGGCCCTGGCTGCGCCAATCCGGAACCACGGAAATCGAAAGGTTCCTGTTTCTGGTGGTCGAAATGCCGGCCAGCTTGATCTGGCTTCGTCTCATTGCCAGCTTGTGCCGGAGGTTTCTTGATTACCCGTCACGTTTCTGGCGTTACTTGGCCGCAGCATCCTACACTGTCTACCTGTGCCATTTGGCATATCTTCTCTTCTTCGCCGCCCTGTTTGTGCGAATGGGCCTCAATCCCTGGGTCGCGGCCGCAACAATCACTTTCCTTTCCACGGGGCTTTGTTTTCTCACCTACGAACTGGTTCGCCGATCCCGAACTCTCACCTTCATCTTCAATGGCCGGTTTCCGGTGAAAGCAAATGCCCAGAACATTGTCCGCGGCTGAGACAACATCCCGCGTCTTGACTGGGAATCGTTGCAACTGCATATGACAAGCGCCGCAACACGCACCCGATGGGCACCATGGAAAACTTAAAAAGCATTCTTTTGTCTCGGAAGTTCGAGGCCTTCATCACGACGCTCATCATCGTCAATGCGATAACGCTTGGACTTGAAACCGTGCCCCCGGTGACCGAGCGGTTCGGCGGCCTGCTTTTCGCACTCGACCGGATCATCCTGGCGATCTTTGTGCTGGAGGTCGCAGCCCGGCTTGCCGTCTGGCGGCTTGATTTTTTCCGTGACCCCTGGCGGGTCTTCGATCTTCTTGTCGTCGGTGTGGCGCTGATCCCTGCAACAGGAAATCTTTCGGTGCTCAGGGCGCTGCGCGTGCTTAGGGTGCTCAGGATGATCAGCATGGTGCCGTCGCTCAAGCGGGTGGTCGGCGGCCTTGTCGGTGCGCTGCCCGGCATGGGATCGATCATGCTGCTTCTGACGCTGGTCTTCTATGTCTTCTCGGTGATGGCGACAAAGCTCTACGCCGAGACCTTTCCGGACTGGTTCGGCTCGATCCCGGCCTCGGCCTATTCGCTGTTCCAGATCATGACGCTGGAAAGCTGGTCGATGGGCATCGTCCGGCCGGTGATGGAAGTGCATCCGATGGCTTGGGCGTTCTTCCTGCCGTTCATCCTGTGCACGACGTTTACGGTGCTCAACCTGTTCATCGGCATCATCGTCTCGGCCATGCAGGCCGAGCATGACGCGGAAGCGTCCGCAGACCGCGAGGCCATGGCCACGGAACAGGGCCAGATGCTCAGGGAATTGAGAGCGATCCGCAAGGACATTGCCGAATTGCGCGCAGCGCAAGCCGGCAACACCCCGGGCGCCTGACCAACGGGCGGGCGGGATTTGCTTCAGGAGCGAAAGTGTTTGGACAGCTTCAGGCCCTGCGCCTGATAGTTGGACCCGAGCCCGGATCCGTAAAGCGCGGCGGGGCGTTCGAGCATGTGTTCATAGACCAGGCGGCCGACGATCTGGCCGTGCTCCAGGATGAACGGCACTTCGTGGCTGCGCACCTCAAGCACCGCGCGGCTGCCTGCGCCACCGGCTTCGGTGTGACCGAAGCCGGGATCGAAAAAGCCGGCATAATGCACCCGGAATTCGCCCACCAGCGGATCGAAGGGCGTCATCTCGGCGGCATAGAGCGGCGGCACATGCACCGATTCCCGGCTCACCAGAATGTAGAATTCATCCGGATCGAGGATCAGGTCGGCGGAGCCGCGATTGTGCAGCGGTTCCCAGAAATCGAAAACATCATGAACGCCGCGCTTGTCGACGTCGATGACGGCTGTGTGATGCTTGCCGCGATAGCCCACAAGACCGTCCGTCCCGGTTCCCATCAGGTCGATCGACAGGGCAATGCCGCCGCCCGAGACATTCGGTGTGTCGGAGGCGACCAGTGTCTCTTCCTGGTGGAGGCGCGACAGCTCCTCTTCGCCCAGCACCGCGTGGCCCTGGCGGAATCGGATCTGCGACAGTCTTGATCCGGTCCGGGCCACGATCGGGAAGGTTCGCGGGCTGACCTCAAGCCACAGCGGGCCATGATAACCCGGCGCGATCTTGTCGAATTCCTGGCCATAATCGGTCATCACGCGGGTGAAAATATCGAGCCTGCCGGTCGAACTCTTCGGATTGGCCGAGGCCGAGATTGCTTCAGGCAGCGCCAGGCTTTCCAGCAGCGGCACGATGTAGACGCAGCCGGTTTCGAGCACCGCACCGGCGGAGAGATCAATCTGGTGCATGCTGAGCCGTTGGAGCTTGTCCTCGACGCGTGCCGACGGTCCGGGAAGGAAACTGGCGCGAACCCGGTAGGCGCGCGCGCCGAGGCGGAGATCTAGGCTCGCGGGCTGAATCTGGTCAGCATCCAGCGCACTGCCGGAAGCAAGCTTCCCGCCGTCAAATAGCGCCCTGATCGCGCGGTCCGAAAGAATACCGGCGCCCAATGCCTGCTGCTCCATTTCACCTGATGCCTTGATGGCAAGGTGAGGCGATTGACGCAAGCGCGGCGAGCCACTATAGGCAGTTTATCCCGTGGTGATTTGGCCGACCGGCTTGCAGCCACGTTAAACAAGTCGCTAAAAGGGTCGGGTTGCAAAACCGGCTGGCGACTTGCAGGCCGGTTTTTTTGTTTTGGACCATGATGATGACAAGCAACCGACCACTCCGCCCCGCCACCCAACTCGTTCACGGCGGCACCACCCGCTCCAGCTTTGGCGAGACTTCCGAAGCGATCTACCTGACTCAGGGCTTTGTCTATGCGAGCTCGGAAGCCGCCGAAGCGCGCTTCAAGGGCGAGGATCCGGGCTTCATCTATTCCCGCTACGCCAATCCGACCAACGACATGTTCGAAAAGCGCATGTGCCTGATGGAAGGCGCCGAAGACGCCCGCGCCACAGCTTCGGGCATGGCCGCCATTTCGGCGGCGCTGTTGTGCCAGCTCCGGGCTGGCGACCATGTGGTGGCAGCGCGCGCGCTTTTCGGCTCCTGCCGATGGGTCGTGGAGAAACTGCTGCCGCAATACGGCATCGAGTCGACGCTGGTCGATGGCCGCAACCTGACCAATTTCGAGACCGCGATCCGTCCCAACACCAAGGTGTTCTTTCTCGAAAGCCCCACCAATCCGACGCTTGAGGTGGTCGACATTGCCGGTGTGGCGAAGCTCGCCAACCAGATCGGCGCAAAACTCGTGGTCGACAATGTGTTCGCCACGCCGCTGCTGCAGAAGCCGCTGGAGCTGGGCGCGCATATAGTGGCCTATTCCGCGACCAAGCACATCGATGGCCAAGGCCGTTGCCTGGGCGGGGTGATCCTGTCGGACAAGGACTGGATTGACGAACACCTGCACGACTTTTTCCGTCACACCGGCCCGTCGCTGTCGCCGTTCAATGCCTGGACCTTGCTCAAGGGGCTTGAAACCCTGCCGCTCAGGGTCCGTCAGCAGAGCGAGAATGCGGCCCGCATTGCCGATTTCCTGGCCGATCACCCGGCGGTTTCCCGGGTGATCTATCCCGGCCGCGCCGACCATCCGCAGGCCGATATCTGCGCACGTCAGATGAAGGGCGGCTCGACGCTGGTGGCCTTCGAGCTGAAGGGCGGCAAGACAGCCGCCTTCGCCATGCAGAACGCGCTCGAGGTCGTCAGGATTTCGAACAATCTCGGCGATTCCAAGAGCCTGATCACCCATCCGGCGACCACCACGCACAAGAACCTGTCCGATGAAGCCCGGGACGAACTCGGCATCAGCCCGGGCATGGTGCGGTTTTCCGCCGGCATCGAGGATGTCGAGGATCTGGTCGAGGATTTCGAGCGGGCGCTTTCAGGCCTCTGAGCCGTCGCCGGAAAACTCCGCCCGCGCCTGCATGATCCGCGAAAGCGCCGTGTAGAGGCAAATCACGGCAAACACCCAGGCCACCGGCGAGAACCAGGCCGGCCACAGGCAGAAAATGACAAAGACGATCAAGGTCTCGCTGGCTTCGGCGAGACCGGTGGTGAAATAGATCGACTTCACCCCGCGCTGCGTCGTGGTCAGCCGGTGCTTTTCGGCGAGGATGCCATAGGCCAGAAAGCTCGCGCCGTTGATGTAGAACGAGAAGATCAGCGCCGCGCCGGCAAGCCCGTTGGCTGCGGGATCGTGGATGACAAAGGCCAGAGGGATGGCGCCGTAGAAGACGAAATCCAGCGTGATATCGAGATAACCGCCGAAATCGGTCTTTCTCGTCGCGCGCGCCACCGAGCCGTCGAGACCATCGCAGACCCGGCTGATAAGGATCACCAGCAGCGCTGCGATCAGATATCCGGCGGCGATCAGCCCGCCCGCGAGCAGACCGAGGCAACAGGCGAAGACCGTCACATGATCGGCCTTCACACCGCGGCCCGCGAGCCACAGCCCGGCCCGGTCCAGGCCCGGCTGGATCATTTTGCGCGCGGCGCCATCGATCATTGAGACCACTCCCTGTTTGAGCCTTCGTGATAGCCCGGCCCTCTTCATACGTCACGCCCCGGCCCGGCCCGTGCCATCACAATAAGGTCAACACAAACTTCCGGCTCGTCCGGCCGGAAGGCGTCGAAATGCTTGACGCAAGCACGGCGCTGTACAATGAGTGTCGCAAGGAGTGGCAGATGTACCGCGCGCTGACCCGTGACATAGAAGTGACCGTGGAGCCGTATTATCTCGAGGACCAGTCGGATCCAGAGGACGGGCGCTATGTGTGGGGCTACCGCATTGTGATTGCCAACCATTCCGACCAGGTTGTCCAGCTTCGAAGCCGCCACTGGAAGATTACCGACGAGAACGGCCTGGTCGACGAGGTGCGTGGTCCGGGCGTTGTCGGCGAACAGCCGGTGCTCGGTCCGGGCGACACCTATGAGTATTCCTCCGGTTGCCCGCTCGACACGCCGTCGGGCGTGATGGTCGGCTCCTACCAGATGCAATCCGCGGCCGGCGAATTGTTCGATGTCGAAATCCCCGCGTTCTCGCTGGACCTGCCGGGCATGGCAAGAACACTGAATTGACCGGGCTGGCGGAATTCCGGCCCGTCATGCTGGTGACCGGTGTCCTGGTGGCCACGCTCGGTGCCGCCATGCTGTTGCCGGCGCTTGTCGATCTTGCGGCGGACAATGACGACTGGATGATCTTTGCCAGCTCGGCCATGGTGACCATGCTGTTCGGCCTGGGGCTGTTCATCGCCAATCGCGGCGCGCCGAAGGGACTGTCGACCCGCCAGGCGATGCTGATGACGGTGATCTCCTGGGTGGCGCTGGTGGCCTTCGGCGCCTTACCGCTTCACTGGTCGGGCATCGTGCCGACCTATACGGACGCCTTTTTCGAATCCATGTCGGGACTGACCACGACCGGCGCCACGGTGATCACCGGTCTCGACACCGCCCCGCCGGGGCTGTTGTTCTGGCGCGGCCTGCTGCAATGGCTCGGCGGTCTCGGGATCATCGTGATGGCGATTGCCGTTCTGCCGATGCTGCAGATCGGCGGGATGCAACTGTTCAAGGCGGAAGCCTTCGACACCGCCGAAAAGATCCTGCCGCGCGCCACCCAGATCTCGATGTCGATCACGCTGGTGTTCATCGCCATGACCGGGATCTGCGCCATCTCCTACATGGCCGCCGGCATGGCCGCGGACGATGCGGTGATTCATGCCATGACCACGGTGGCGACGGGCGGGTTTTCCACCAAGGACGCTTCGCTCGGCCATTTCAACAGCGCCTCGGTCGAATGGATCGCCATTGTTTTCATGTTTCTCGGGTCCATCCCGTTCCTCATCTATGTGCAGATGCTGCAGGGACGTTTCCGGACGATCCTGCTGGATGACCAGGTCAAGGCCTTCGCAAGCTTCATTGCCGTCTCGATTGTCATCGGCTGGATGATGGCGCATTTCAGCGACAACCATCTTGGGCTCGAAGGGTTGCGGCACGCCGCCTTCAATGTGATCTCGATCACCACCGGAACCGGCTACGCCTCCACCGACTACGGTTTGTGGGGACCGCATGCGGTGACGTTCTTCTTCATCATCATGTTTGTCGGCGGCTGCGCCGGCTCCACCTCCTGCGGCATCAAGATCTTCCGATTCCAGGTTCTGGTCGAGGCGGTGCGTCAGCATATCTCGCAGGTGATGTATCCGAACGGTGTGTTTCGCGCCCATTTCAACGGAAAGCCGATCGAGGACCGCGTCATCGCGTCGGTGATGAGCTTCTTCTTCCTGTTCACCGCGTCGTTCGTCATCCTCTCGATCCTGCTCAAGATGAGCGGCCTCGATACGCTCACGGCGCTGTCGGGTGCGGGGACGGCGCTCTCCAATGTCGGACCGGGACTGGGCGAGATCATCGGCCCGGCCGGCAATTTCCAATCATTGACCGACGTTCAGAAATGGCTGCTGGCGGGAGGCATGCTGCTCGGGCGGCTGGAGCTGTTCACCGTGCTGGTGCTGTTTCTGCCTCGGTTCTGGCGGTCCTGACGGCCGGCTCAGGATTGCCGGACAGCCTGTCGCCTGCCATAAAGCGATGACAGGGCGCGGGCGAAATCATCGCCGATGCCGACAAGCGCCGGCACCAGGAAAAGCACCAGAAGCGTGGTCATGGCGAGACCAAAGACGATGGTGATCGCCATCGGCAGCAGGAATTGGGCCTGAAGGCTTGTCTCATACAGCAGCGGCAGAAGACCGCCGATGGTGGTGAGCGAGGTCAGCAGCACCGCGCGAAACCGGTCACGGCTGGCGCCGACAGCCGCCTCGACGAGACTGTCGCCGGCTGCGCGACGTTCCTCGAGCCTTGCCACCAGGATGATCGAATCATTGACCAGGATGCCGGCCAGGCCAAGCAGCCCGATGAAGGACAGGACGGTCAGCTGGTAACCCAGCACCCAATGCCCGAAGATCGCCCCGACAATGCCGAACGGAATGATCAGCAGCACCGCGATCGGCCGCCAGTAGCTGGCAAATACCCAGGCCAGGATGATGTAGATGACGCTGAGCGCGACAGCCACGCCGAGCCTGAGGTCAGCAAACGTGTTCTCCTGCTCCTCGGACCGTCCGCCGAAGGTGTAGCTAACGCCGTGCCGGGCCGCGATCAGATCAAGCCCGCCGCCCGCAGTGAGTTGTTCGACCACCCCGCCGGTGGTGTTCACCGCGGTGTCGATGTCGCCCGTTACCGAAATGGTGCTCTTTCCGTCGCGGCGCTGGATGGCGGAGAAACCCTGCCGCTCGGTCATGGCGACAACTTCCGACAAGGGCACGAAGGTGCCGCCCGGGCTTCTGAGTTCAAACTCCCGCAGCGCCTGGGCGCCGGGCGATGCCGGTTGCTGGACAAGCCGGACGGTGACCTCGTCATTGCCGCGCGGGAAGCGGAACGGGACGGCGCCATCGAACGCGTTGCGGATCTGCCGCCCGACTTCGGCGATGGAAAAGCCGAGTGCCGCGCCATGCGGGGTCAGTTCCATCACCAGTTCGGGTTTGCCCCAGGGCAGATTGTCGTCCAGCCCTGAGATCCCGCTGACGCCCGAGAGCAGTGCCACCACGTCGGCGGCCGCGGATTTGAGCGCCGAAACCCGTTCGCCCTGCAGCCGCACTTCGATATCGCGGCCGGGAGGACCGCCGCGGAACTGGGCGATGGTGAAACGGCTGACGCCGGCGATGTCCGGCGCCGCCTGGCGCCAGGCATTGACCAGGTCCGGCGTGCGCACGTTGCGCTCTTCCGACGTGGTCAGTTGCACCCCGATGCGCGCGGTGGCGCTGCCGCTGCGGCTTGAAGCGCCAAAGGTGGTGAAGACCGCCCGGATCGACGAGGGTCCTTCACCCGACAGGGCTTGATCCGCTTCCCGCAGGGCTTTCTCGTGGGCGGCAATGGCATTCAGCGCCGTCTCTTCAGGCAGGCCCGCATTGAAGACGAGGGTGCCGGTGATGTTCTCGGCTTCGGGCGACGGAAAGAAGACAAATTCGACCCGGCCCGAGCGCGCGAGGCCGATGGCGAGAACCATCACCAGGGCAATGGCGATGGACAGGGTCACGTAGCGCCAGTCCCAGGCGAGTTGCACCAGCCGGAGGAACGGGCCGTCGCGGAACTTGTCAAAGCCGGTGTCGAAGGCGCGACGGAAGCGGCTGTCGCCCGGGCCGATCGGCGAGCCGGCGGCCAGACTGTTGCGTCTGCGCAGGCCCAGCAGGGCCCACTCGACAACCGTTGCCAGCATGAGCGAGACCGCCACGACGATGGCCATGCGCACCGGCGACGGCAAGGCGGCGAAGTCGCCGGCCAGGGCGCGCAGGCCGCTTTCTCCGAGGGCAAGATCAACCGCGAGGCGGCCGGAGAGGCCAGAGAGAAACACCACCAGCACAAGGGCTATCAGAAACTGGCGCCACCAGGACCAGCCCGGCGGCTTGCGCTGGCCCAGCGATATGGCCAGATGGCCGGGCAGGACCAGAAAGCACTCGAGCAGGCTGGCGACCAGCACCGCGATCACCACCATCGGCAGCACCGCCATCATCTGGCCGGTGGTGTCGCCGATCAGCAGGATCGGGGCAAAGGCCGCGAGCGTCGTCGTCATTGCCGCGATCACCGGCGTGAACATCATGGAAACGCCGTTCTCCGCGGCCGTCTGCGGATCGTCGCCCATCTCAAGCCTTGTCGCAGTGTGCTCGCCCACGACAATCGCATCATCGACAATGATGCCGAGCATCATGATCAGCGCGAACAGCGACATCATGTTGATGGTTTGCCCGGAGACATACATGATGCCGATGGTGGCGAGCATGGCGACCGGAATGCCGGCTGCGACCCAGAAGGCGATGCGGGCGTTGAGAAACAGAAACAGGATCAGGACAACCACCAGCAGGCCGCCTGCCCCGTTCTTGACCAGGAGCCAGATCCGCGCTGCCAGCGCGTCGGAGGCCACTTCATAGGTCGCGATCTCGATGCCGGGCGGCAGTTGCGGCCGGATCTCATCGATATAGGCCGACAGGATCGACGCGGTCTGCAGCGTGTCGGCCGTCGGCGCGCGCCTCACATCCAGCTCGATTGCAGGCGTTCCGCTTGCAAGCCCGCGCGTGGCGTCAGCATCAAACCCGTCCTTGATGCTGGCAATATCGCCGAGCAGTACCTTTTCGCCACTGGCAAAGGATTTCACCTCGACGTCGGACAGTTCGCGCGCGCCCTGCGCATCGGCAAGCGTGCGCAACTGGCGTTCCACCGCGCCCTCCACCGTTCCCGACGGCAGGTCGCGGCTGTTGGCGGCAATCGCGCTGGAGACGTCGGCGATCGTCATGTCGAGACGCCGGAGCTCGATCTCGGGGATTTCAATGCGGATCTCCGCATCGCGCAAACCGGTGAAATTGATCTTGTCGATGCCCCGGTCGATCAGGTCGTCGCGGATGCGCTTGGCCCAGGCGCGCTTGACCGCCTCGTCGGCGCTGCCGAACACGGCAAGCTTGGCGACGCTGTCGAAGAACACCGATCTCGAGATCGTCGGCTCTTCCGCGTCCTCGGGCAGGTTGGTGACCGCCTTGACCGCGGTTTCGACATCGGTCATCGCCTGGGTCATGTCGGTGCCGTCGTCGAATTCGAGCCGCACCGTGGCCGAACCCTCGGCGGCAGTCGAGCTCATCTGGTCGACGCCGGAGACATAGCGCACGCCCGGCTCGATCAGCGCCAGAATGTTGGTTTCGACGTCCTCGGCGCTGGCGCCGGACCAGGCCACGCCGATGCTGATCGTCGGCCGGTCGATCGTCGGGAAGAACTGGGTGTTGATGCGGGCGATCGAAAACGCGCCGAACAGGATCATCAGCACCATGAGCAGATTGGCGGCATTGGGGTGCCGGATGAAGGTGGACACCAGCCCCCCGCCGGAAAACCCGCCCAGCCCCGCTCCGCGAAAACCGCCATCGCTCATTGGCCGGAATCCGTCGCTGCGGCAGGCACTTCAGGCGCAACAGCCGGCTCAGCAGCGGCCACGGTCGGTTCGCGCACCTTGACACCCTCGGAGGCCTCGGTCAGTCGCGTCGCCAGAACAACATCTCCATCGGCGAGGTCGCCCTCGACGATGGCGTCTTCGCCATCCCAGGCGATCAGCCGGACGTCACGGCGCTTGAGCTCACCGTCGACGACAATGAAAACATGGTCGGAGGAACGAAGCGCCGTCTCCGGCAGCCGGAATGTGTCGGGCCAGATCCTGTCAGGCACGCTCAGCGCGACAAAGGCGCCGGGACGCAACTGCACCGGGTTGTCCGCCGGTCCGATCCGCGCGAAAACCTCGACACCGCCGCGCTCGGCCGTAACCCGGGCGCCGATGCGGTCGATGATCGCCGGCCAGACATAGGCCCTGCCGCCGACGGTCCAGTTCAGTTCCACCTGGCGCCCTTCCAGCGGGTCAGTGTCGGTCGCCATGCGGCCATATTGCGCATTGGTCAGGGTGAACTGGACCTCCAGCGCCATATCGTCATACATCGAGGCCACCACCTCATTGGCGCTGACCGAGCGGCCCGTCTCCACAGTCTCTTCGGAAATGACGCCGTCAAAGGGCGCGATCAGCGCGGTGTCCGCGAGCTTGCGTTCCGCCTCGCGGATTTTCCATTCGAGCCGCTCGGCATTGGCTTCCTGCTGGGTGCGCTGGGCCTCGGCAATGAGGAGCGCGTTGCGCGACTGGCTGACCGCCTGCTGGCGCTGGGACAGGATCAGGCGCCGCGCATCCACTTCCTTGCCGGTCAATGTGCCGGATTGAGAGAGCTGCATCGCACGATCGAGATCGGCGCTGGCAAGCTCCAGCTGGGCCGTGGCCGCCTCCAGCTGCTCGCTTTCGGAGGCAAGCCGTGCGTCGATCTCGGCAATCGCGCCCTGGACAGCGGAGAGATTGGCCCGGGCTTCGACAAGCGCGCCCTCATAGGCAAACGGATCGATCCGCAGCAGCACCGTGCCCTCGCTCACCCGGCGGCCGGCCACGAGGTCCGAATGGATCTCGACGACGTCGCCGCTTACCACCGTGCGCAGATCCACATTGCGGCCGGCGCCGACCTGGCCGTAGAGCCTGATTTCCGGCCTGTTGTCGGCGCGCGCCGCAAGTGTGGTGTCGACCGTGTAGACCGTAGGCGTGAAGGTTCGCGGCGTGCGTTCCACCCGCGAGGCAGCCAGGCGCTCCATGGCGAACCAGGCGCCGGCCAGCACCAGCGCCATCAGCGCGAACTGCACCAGCGGCCGCAAAAACCCGCGTCGCGCCAGCGGAGGCGTGCCGTGCCTGGCTACCTCTTCAAAATCCGCACGTGGGTCGGCCCTGTCAAGCATCGCGTCGCTCCGTTGAGCCTCAACAGGTAACGCAATGCCGCCGCATGGCAAATTAAAGTTTGGTCATATTCCGGGAATGCCGGAAGCCCCCCGGCTCACATGGCAGCCTGGACGCAGCGGCAAGTGCGCAGCCCTGTGCACTCCGTTCACCCAACCGTCCTCAGAGCCGCGAGGCAGGCGCCTCAGGCACCGAACTCGGAGGGATCGAACCGGTAGGCTGTCGAGCAGAACTCGCATTGCACCGTGATCTCGCCGTCTTCGACACTGTCGCGGAGCTCCTCGGTCGAGAACCCGCTGAGGACATCGCCCAGCCGTTCCCGCGAACAGCTGCATTTGTCCAGCACCGGGACCGGCGGATAGATCTTGGCGCCGCGCTCGTGAAACAGCCGGTAAAGCAGGCGTTCGGCGCCCACTTCCGGATCGGTCAATTCGCCCGGCTGGACGGTGCTGACCAGGGCCTTTGCCTCGGCCCAGCTGTCGTCATCATCATGCATCCTATCATCAATGCCTTCCGGCGCATCGCCGCCCGGAAGATCGGGCTGGCGCATCCGCTCGGGCGCATGGGGCAGGAACTGGACGACAATGCCGCCGGCGCGCCAGCTGTGCCGGGGCTTGCCGTCGCTGTCGCGGTCGATCAGCTCCGCCACCGCCAGCCGGACGATGGTGGGGATCTGTTCGGACTGGCGGAAATAGGTCTCGGCCATCGCCTCGAGCGTATCGCCGTTCATTTCGACGATGCCCTGGTAGCGCTGCATGTATTCACCCTGGTCGATGGTGAAGGCCAGCACGCCACGGCCGAGCAATTCGGCGGAGCTGGTCATCCCGGCCGCCTGCGCGCCGGCAAGCCGGTCTTCGTCAAACCGCGCATAGGCGCGCAGGTTCCCAGGCGTGGAAAAATCCGCGACAAGCATGTCCACCGGGCCGTCGCCCTTGGTCTGGACAATCAGCCTGCCCTCGAATTTGAGCGAGGTTCCGAGCAGGACGGTCAGCGCGATGGCTTCGGCCAGCAGCCGCGCCACCGGCTCGGGGTAGTCGTGACGGCTCAGAATACTGTCGATCATCGGACCAAGTTGCACGGCGCGGCCGCGCGCATCGAGGCCATCGACCTCAAACGGCAAAACTCTGTCGTCACCGGCGAAACCCGGTTCGCCGCGGGGTTGGATATCGGTTTCCATCATCATTCCCGATTGTTCATGGTGGTGCGTGCCGCCGTCATCAGGCGCGATCCGCATCCACATCTCAAAGGCGGCATATAGGCACTGACTGCAGCTTGTACCAGAGGCGTTACAGAACGCCCATGCACCAGCGCATCACAGCCTTTTGGGCATGAAGACGGTTCTCGGCCTCGTCAAACACGACCGATTGCGGCCCGTCCATGACCTGGTCGGTCACCTCTTCGCCGCGATGGGCCGGCAGGCAATGCATGAACAGAGCATCGGGATTGGCCTTCGCCATCAGCGCCTCGTTGACCTGGTAGGGCAGAAAGACATTGTGGCCGCGCGCGCGGTGTTCCTGGTTCATCGACACCCAGGTGTCGGTGATCACGCAATCGGCGCCCTTGATGGCGCGATCCGGATCGGCGCTCACGTCGATTTCAGCTCCCTGCTTGCGGGCCCAATCGACAAATTTCGCATCCGGCTCGGATCCGGCCGGCGTCGCGATCTGCATGCGGTAGCCGAACTGCGCCGCGCCCTCGATCAGCGAATGCAGCACATTGTTGCCGTCGCCGGTCCAGGCCAGCGTCTTGCCTTTGACCGGGCCGCGATGCTCCTCGAAGGTCAGGATGTCGGCCATGATCTGGCAGGGATGGGTGTCGTCGGTGAGCGCGTTGATCACCGGCACCGTGGCGTGTTCGGCCAGTTCCAGCATGCGGGCATGGTCCAGCGTCCGGATCATGATCATGTCGACATAGCGCGACAGCACCCTGGCGGTGTCGGCAATGGTTTCGGCGCGCCCGAGCTGCATTTCGGTTCCCGACAGGAACAGGGTTTCGCCGCCGAGCTGGCGCATGCCGACGTCGAACGACACCCGGGTGCGGGTCGATGGCTTCTCGAAGATCATCGCCAGCATCTTGCCTTCGAGCGGGCGGTCGTTGACGGCCGATGTCTTGGCGGATCGCGCTGCATCGAGAATGGCGCGCAGATCGCTGGCACTCACCGCGGAAAGATCGAGAAAGTGGCTGGCGCCGTCGGATTTGGTGTGTTTCATGGCATCCGGTCCGGTTTGGTGTCCTTGTGAGACAGCATGTCGAGCGCCGCCTCGATTCTGGAGAGGGCGTCGCGGGCTTCTTCCGCGGTGACGATCAGCGGCGGCAGCAGGCGCACCACATTGTCACCCGCGGGCACCGCCAGCAGATGCTCGTTGCGCATCGCCATGACCAGATCGGCATTGGATATGGCGCATTTGATGCCGATCATCAGCCCGATTCCGCGAATGTCCTCGATCAGGTCGGGATAGCGGTCCTTGAGCGAGGCCAGGCCCTGGTTCAGCACCAGGGCGATATCGTTGACATGGGTCAGGAACCCGTCTTCCAGGACAACGTCCAGCACGGCGTTGCCGACCGCCATGGCCAGCGGATTGCCGCCATAGGTGGTGCCGTGGGTGCCGACGGTCATGCCGTCGGCAGCATTGGCGGTGGCGAGGCAGGCGCCGAACGGAAAGCCGCCGCCGATGCCCTTGGCAACCGCCATGATGTCAGGCGTGATGCCCGCCCATTCGTGGGCGAACAGCTTGCCGGTGCGCCCGACGCCGGACTGGACCTCGTCGAGGATCAGCAGGATGCCGTGTTCGTCACAGAGGTCGCGCAGGCCACGCATGCATTCCTTGGGCAGCGGGCGCACACCGCCCTCGCCCTGCACCGGCTCTACCAGGATGGCGGCCGTCTCCTCGGTGACCGCAGCCTTCAGAGCCTCATGGTCGCCAAACGGCACCTGATCGAAACCTTCCACCTTGGGGCCGAAGCCCTCGAGATACTTGGCCTGACCGCCGGCCGCGATGGTTGCCAGCGTGCGGCCGTGAAAGGCGCCTTCGATGGTGATGATGCGGTAGCGCTCGGGCTGTCCATTGGCATAGAAATGCCGCCGCGCGGTCTTGATCGCGCATTCCAGCGCCTCTGCGCCGGAATTGGTGAAAAACACCTTGTCGGCGAAGGTGACTTCCGTCAGCCGTCTGGCCAGCCGTGTCTGATCGGGTATTTCGTGCACATTGGACAGGTGCCACAATTTCTCCGCCTGGTCCTTCAGCGCCGCGACAAGATGGGGATGGGTGTGGCCGAGCGAATTGACCGCGATACCCGCGGCGAAGTCCAGATAGCGTTCCCCGGTCGGGGTCTCCAGCCAAACGCCATGGCCGCGCTCGAACACCATCGGCGCGCGATTATACGTATCGTAAAGCGGCTTGGCATCGGCCATGGCGCTCATCTCCCCAAAAAACCAGACATCGGCGTCTTGACCGAGGCTTGCCGGTTGCAGTTAACCCGCCCAGCGACTTGTGCCGGAAAATCAAAATGCCGCCCTTCCGGGGGCGGCAACGGCACTATTTACATTTCAGTCTGGCCTGTCAATGAGCCAAGCTGACCGCCTTATCCACGCCGTTTTTCGGTCGTTAGGATGGCTTCTATCAATATTGACCCCGCAATCCTTGGACCGTGGCCCGGCCAGACGCCGGACTTCTCCCGTAAGTTGGGGAAAACCACGAAAAGGAATCACCATGATTCGGCTGACTCTTGTCACGGAGTCTGGCGACCACTAGGTTATGAGAATGAAATAGAGGTTCGCGGCGAACACTATTCACCTCACAGTAACCGAGTGTTTCAGCTCCGGTCATCCGGGGCATCGGTGAGGGATTCTGCCATCCCGTGATACGGGGTACAGGGAGAGCAAGGCATGAACTGGACTGATGAACGGGTTGAAAGACTCAAGAAACTCTGGGCGGACGGGCTCAGTGCGAGCCAGATCGCTGCGCAATTGGGCGGCGTCAGCCGCAATGCGGTGATCGGCAAGGTGCACAGGCTCAACCTGCCCGGCAGGGCCAAGAGCGGCGGCCAGGCATCCGTGCGCACCAAGCGCACGACGGCTGCCCCGCGCGCACCCAATTACGCCGGACGCACGGCAACCCAGCAGACCACCCGGACGGTCAGCCGCTCGAGCGGCGGCGCGCAGCTCAAGCAGGATCTCGACGTGATTGCGGCTGAAGATATCGACACACGCCCGCAGGAAGATGTGGTCGTGCCGATTTCACGGCGCCTCATGCTGGTCGAACTGTCCGAGCGGACCTGCAAATGGCCGATCGGCGACCCGCTGCAGGAAGGCTTTCACTTCTGCGGCAATGATTCCGGCGATGCGTCGCCCTATTGCGGTTATCATGCGAAGCTCGCTTTTCAGCCCTCGAGCGAACGCAAGCGCGCGCGCTGAAACAGTCCCTGCAAGGACTGCCGCAACCCGTACTTGTCTGAACTGACACCCCCCGAATGGTGGACACCAGCATTCGGGGGTTTTCATATCGCCCGGATTATTTTTGCGGGCACGGTGACACATGCCGGCAGAAGGCATTTCTTTGATGCCCTGGAGGCAATGCGCCATCACGGCGGCCACGTGCTCCGCCACCGTTTCGGACGCATCTTGAACCTGGCCACGGCCCGCCGGAAAAGGACCAACCGATGCGCCAGATCACCATCCTTGTTGCCGCCTTGCTGGCGACAAGCGCGCCCGCCGCAGCGTCTTCAGGCGATGCGTGGGCGGAATTCGCCGAGGAGGTCCGCACCCAGTGCCTCGCCGCGTCCGAGTCGGTGCTCGAGGCCGCGCAAGCCGTCGTCGATCCATTCGGCTCCGAAAGCTTCGGCCTCGCGGTGCTGACGGGCAAGGCCAGGGGCGCGGACGCCACGGTCAGCTATATCTGCATCATGGACAAGCAGACCGGCACGGTCGAACTTGGCAGCGAATTACCGTCGGACGTGCTCTCGGTCACTGTTGAGTGATCGCCGTCGGTCCCCAGCGGCCACCGGCGCCCCGGTCAGCGGCCGACAGGGACAGCCTCATCAGCTTTCGATCGAATAGCCGGCGCCGCGCACGGTACGAATGATGTCGCGCATGCCCGAAAGATTGACCGCCTTGCGCAACCGGCCGACATGGACGTCGACGGTGCGTTCGTCGACATAGACATCGTGACCCCAGACGCCATCAAGCAGTTGCGCCCGCGAATAGACGCGGCTCGGCGAACTCATCAGATATTCCAGCAGACGGAACTCCGTGGGTCCCAGTTTGACGTCGCGCCCGCGCCGCCGCACCCGGTGGGTTTCGCGGTCGAGTTCGATGTCGCCGACCTTGAGCAGCGTGGAGATCACTTCCGGCCGAGCGCGGCGCAGCATGGCCCTGACCCGGGCCAGCAGTTCGGGCGTGGAGAACGGCTTGACGACATAATCGTCGGCGCCGGTCGCGAGACCCCGGACGCGCTCGCTTTCCTCGCCACGCGCCGTCAGCATGATGATGGGCAACCGCTCGGTCTCGGGCCGGGCGCGCAGCCGCCGGCAGAGCTCGATGCCGGAGATGCCGGGCAGCATCCAGTCGAGGATCAGAAGATCCGGGACGCGTTCCTGCAGCCGGATCTCGGCCTCGTCACCGCGCAGCACGGTGTCGACGTCATAACCTTCAGCTTCGAGATTGTAGCGAAGCAGCACCGACAGGGCTTCCTCGTCCTCAACCACGGTAATTCGCGGGCTCATCGCCATATTTCATGCACTCCGTTTCGCCGTCACGCCGAACCAGGCGCCGGCGCAATCATGCTGGCGGTTTCGTCGTCCTTGGGACGCTCGGCCGCCAATTGCTGGCCGGTGGCTACATAATAGACCGTCTCGGCGATGTTGGTGGCGTGATCGCCGATGCGCTCGATGTTCTTGGCGCAGAACAGAAGGTGGGTACACGCGGTGATGTTGCGCGGATCCTCCATCATGTAGGTCAGCAACTCGCGGAACAGCGAGGTGTAGATCGCATCGATCTCCTCATCGCGCTCGCGGATCGAATTGGCCAGATCGGGCGAGCGCGTGGCAAAGGCGTCGAGCACTTCCTTGAGCTGGGTCAGCGCCAGTTCGGCCAGGTGCTCGAGACCGCGCACCAGCTTGCGCGGCTGCGCCATGGTATGCACCGCGATCACCCGCTTGGCGATGTTCTTGCCCAGATCGCCGACGCGCTCGAGATCGGAGGCGATGCGGATCGAGCCGATGATCTCGCGCAGGTCGGAGGCGACCGGCTGGCGCTTGGCGATCACCAGAACGGCCTTGTCGTAGATCTCGCGCTCGCCATTGTCGAGAAGCAGATCTTCCGAGATCACCCGCTGGGCCAGCGCCCCATCGGCATTGACCAGTGCGGCGACGGAATCGGCGACCATGCGCTCGGCGATGCCGCCCATTTCGGACAGGCGGCGCACAAGAAAGCGGAGTTCGTCATCATAGGAGGTCACGGTATGGGCTTCGGGCATGGGTCAATCCTTCAATCTTGTAATCGCGATGCCGGGCTGTGGGCGCATCAGCCGAAGCGGCCGGTGATGTAGTCCTGGGTCAGCTTCTTGTCCGGATTGGTGAACATCTTGTCGGTGGGACCTTCCTCGACAATATTGCCCAGATGGAACATCGCCGTGCGCTGGGACACACGCGCGGCCTGCTGCATCGAATGGGTGACGATGACGATGGTGTAATTGATGCGAAGCTCGTCGATCAGTTCCTCGACCTTGGCCGTGGCGATCGGGTCGAGCGCCGAGCAGGGCTCGTCCATGAGGATCACTTCCGGGCTTACCGCGATGGCGCGGGCGATGCACAGCCGCTGCTGCTGGCCGCCCGAAAGGCCGGTTCCCGGCTCCTGCAGACGATCCTTGACCTCTTCCCATATCGCGGCCTTGCGCAGGCTCGACTCGACGATTTCATCCATTTCGGCGCGCGTTGTCACCTGGCCGTGAATGCGCGGGCCGTAGATGATGTTCTCGTAGATGGATTTGGGGAACGGATTGGGCTTCTGGAAGACCATGCCGACGCGGGCGCGCAATTCGACGACATCGATCCTCGGATCATAGATGTCTTCGCCGTCAAGCGTGATGGTGCCCTTCACCTTGCAGATGTCGATGGTGTCGTTCATCCGGTTGAGACACCGGAGGTAAGTTGACTTGCCGCAGCCCGAGGGACCGATCAGCGCCGTCACGCTGTTCTTGCGCACATCGAGATTGACATCAAACAGCGCCTGTTTTTCGCCGTAGAAGACGCTGACATCGGTGCCACGCATCTTGATTGCCGATTTTTCCATGGCAGCGTCGACCGCCTTGTCGCTTGCTGCTTCAGACATGATGTTCATCTCCGTCTTCCCTTTAACATTAACCGTCAACTCAGGGCTTGGTTTGGTTTTAGTGGCAACAGCCTCGGACTACCAGCGGCGCTCGAAGCGGCGGCGCAGCAGAATGGCGATCGCATTCATGATCAAGAGGAATATCAGCAAAACGATGATCGCGCCCGAGGCTCGTTCCACGAAGGCCGGATCGCTGCGCTGCGTCCAGTTGTAGACCTGGACCGGCAAGGCCGATGCCGGATCAAAGAAGCCTTCCGGTGGCGCACCCGGATAGTCGCGGACGAACGCCACCATTCCGATGAGCAGCAGGGGAGCGGTTTCGCCAAGCGCCTGGGCCAGACCGATAATCGTGCCGGTCAGGATGCCAGGTGCGGCCAGCGGAAGAATATGATGAAAGATCGCCTGCATCTTCGATGCTCCGATGCCAAGTGCTGCATCGTTGATCGACGGCGGGACCGCCTTGAGTGCGGAGCGTGTCGCGATGATGATCGTCGGCAACGTCATCAGTGTCAGCACAAGTCCGCCCACGATGGGCGCCGATTGCGGAAGCCCGACGAAATTGATGAAGATTGCGAGGCCCAGAATACCGAACACGATCGAGGGAACGGCGGCCAGATTGGCAATATTGACCTCGATCAGATCGGTCCAGCGGTTCTGCGGCGCGAACTCCTCAAGAT
Organism: Hoeflea sp.; assembly: GCF_014359905.1. Taxonomy (GTDB): domain Bacteria; phylum Pseudomonadota; class Alphaproteobacteria; order Rhizobiales; family Rhizobiaceae; genus Hoeflea. Next base: position 20,775 of record NZ_JACIYP010000077.1, read on the forward strand.
AGATCGAGGCGGCAACGCCAATCGGAAGCGCCAGCACCAGCACGATGATCATCATGTAGGCCGAGCCCAGAATGGCGACGCCCAGCCCCGCCGCTTCCGGACGGGTGTCGGACGCATCCGGTGCAGTGAAAAACGCCCAGTTGAACCTGGATTCGAGGATCCCCGCTTCCTTGAGCTTGTCAGCCAGCATCAGCTGCTCGGGCGAAATGTTGCTGTCGAGCTCCGCAGACGCCATCGACACCCGGCCTTTGTAATAGCCGTCGATCCGTCCAGAGGCGAGCAGGTCGAAGGAGACCGTATTCCCGATCCGTGCCGGATCAGCAAGGATGTAGCGGCGCAGTTCACCCGGCGCCTCCTTGGAAATCAGTTCGAAAGCCTTTCCGGCGTCGATGCCTTCCACCACGATTGCGCGTTCTTCCATCGTCTTTCTGAGAGCGGCCTGGATGAGCGGCTGGATCGTGAAGGTTGTTATCTTCTCGAGATCCGCAGGGTTCAGGTTCCCACCCTTGTCGAGCTTGGCCGGATCCAGGAAAATATCCATCGTGATATAGGACTGCTGGAACGACGAGAGTCCGTTTGACAGAATGGATGCCATCAAGCCGAACAGGGCCAGGATGCCGAAGGTGACGGCCGCCAGACCCATCATCCGGAAACGGCGTTCCGAGGCATGACGCTTGCGGGTGCGATCTCCCGCCTGAAACAACGATCTGCTCTTCAATCCGGCAGTCGCCGCCGCACGGTTGGCTGTGACGTCGGTCATTCGTATTGCTCCCGATATTTACGCACGATGTAGAGCGCCAGAATGTTCAGGCAGAGGGTGAAAACGAAGAGGGTGAGCCCGAGCGCGAAGGCGACCAGGGTTTCGGGGCTGGCGAACTCGGTATCGCCGGTCAACTGGCTGACGATCTTCACGGTGATGGTGGTCATTGCCTCGAACGGGTTGAGATCGAGACGGGCGGAAGCGCCGGCGCCCATGACCACGATCATGGTCTCGCCGATGGCGCGGCTGGCAGCCAGCAGAATGGCGCCCACGACACCCGGCAACGCCGCGGGCAGGATCACCTGCTTGATCGTTTCGGACTTGGTCGCGCCAAGGCCGTAGGAGCCGTCCCGCATCGACTGCGGCACTGAATTGATGATGTCGTCCGAGAGTGAAGAGACGAACGGGATCAGCATGATTCCCATGACGAGACCCGCCGTCATCACTGACGATGATGAACTCCCCAGGCCCAACGGCTGGGCAATCCAGTCGCGAAGCAGCGGGCCCACGGTTATGAGCGCAAAAAGGCCGTAGACGATGGTGGGAATGCCGGCGAGCACCTCGATGGCCGGCTTGGCAAAACTGCGCAGCTTGCCGCCGGCGTACTCTGCAAGATAGATCGCGATCATCAGACCGACCGGAACAGCCAGCGTCAGGGCGACAACGGACACATAGATCGTGCCCCACAGGAGCGGCAGGAAGCCGAGATCGGAACCGCCGCGAAACTGAGGGTTCCAGGTGGTCGACAGGAAGAAATCCTCTGCCGGATACATCTTGAAGAATGAGATCGATTCAAAGAGGAGCGAACCAACGATGCCGACCGTCGTCAGAATGGCGACCAGGGACGAGCCCATCAACAATGCCGTGACGAAGGTTTCGCTGATGTTGCGTGCGCGCAGGCTTGGCCGGATACGCCTCAGGAACCAGAAGCCGAAGGCCAGCGCTGTGGCGAGGACAGCAACATTGCGGACGATCGCGGCCGTGCGGTCGATGCTGCGATATTCCTTCGCGGCCTCAAACACCACCGGCGACACGTCAGAGCCGAGCGCCACGCCCACGCTGGCAAGGCGACCGCGGACATCGGTGAAATCCGCCCGCATTTCGTTGATTTCAGCCTCGGAAGCATTCCCCTGGGCGACGATCTGGTCCAGGCCCTGGGCAATCCGCCGCACATCAACCATCACGAGGCTCTTAGCCCCGCCTTCGGGAATGGCACTGTCAGGAATTTTTCCCGATATGCTGGTCTCGATCAGAACAGGCTGCAGGAAGAGCCATGCGCCGAGCAGCAGCAAGGCGGGGACCGCGACGAACAGAGCAACCGACTGGCCATAATAGGCAGGCAAGGAATGCAGCTTCAGACCATCCCGCTTCGATGTGATCAGCGCACGTTGACGACCAAGAAAATAGCCGGCGACAGCCAGCCCGAGCACGATGATTAGGATAACGCTGGGGGTCATGTCTCATTCGCCCTGTTCGCGCCGGAGGCGCCCTGTTGGCAAGCAAGGGCGGCGCGTTCGGCGCCGCCCTTGTCGAGATCAAACGGCTTAGTTGAGCGCGCCCATCGGGGTGCGGTTCTTTACCATTTCCTGGGTCTTGGCCAGTTCCGGATCCGAGACGAGACCGTAGGCGGACAGCGGACCGTCAGGACCTGCGATTTCATCGGACACGAAGAACTCGACATATTCCTGCAGCCCGGGGATCACGTCGAGATGCGCGTTCTTGACGTAGAAATACAGCGGACGCGACACCGGATACTCACCCGAAGCGATGGTTTCGGTCGAAGGGCTGATACCCGACATCGTGGCAACCTGGAGCTTGTCGGTGTTGTTTTCGTAGAACGAAAGACCGAACACGCCGATTGCGTTCTTGTTCGCGTCAATGCGAGACAGGGTCTCGGTGTAATCGCCGTCGATATCGACCGACGCGCCGTCCGTGCGCAGGGTGGTGCAACCCTTGGCATCTTCGTCGCCGGCAGCCTTGAAGGCTTCTTCGGCGCCAGTTGCCTCACAGCCGGCCTCGAGAACCTTCTCGTCGAACACTTCGCGCGTGCCATGCTTGGTTCCCGGGATGAAAGCCAGGATGTCCTGGGCAGGCAGTTCCGGATTGACGTCAGCCCAGGTCTTGGCCGGGTTGTCGACGAGCGCGCCGTCCTTCACGACCTTGGCGGCCAGGGCATTGTACCAATCGGCAGGGGTGAACGCGAAAGCCGGGCCGTTGATGTCGGAGGCGAAAACGATGCCGTCGTAGCCGATGCGCACTTCCTGGATTTCGCTCACGCCGTTCTGGGCGCAAAGGTCGATGTCGGACTGCTTGATGCGTGAAGACGAGTTGGCAATGTCGATGGTGTTTTCGCCAACGCCTTCGCAGAGCTTCTTGCGGCCGGCACCCGAACCGCCGGACTCAACAACCGGAGTCGGGAAGCTGAAGTTCTCGCCGAAAGCTTCGGCGACAATGGAAGCGTAGGGAAGGACGGTGGAAGAGCCGGCAATCTGGATCTGGTCGCGGGCAACAGCGACGCCGGCGAAGGCAGTCGAGGCCACGAGTGCCGCAATGGCGAATTTGAGCTTGTTCATAGAAAATCTCCCGTCATGGGTCAGGGTGGCAAAGTCCCGTCTCGGGACCTTGGTATTAGCCATCTAAGGCTGACCCTTTCTAGGGCCCTTGGGATTCCGTTTTATGACAGTAACATCACTGTTTTATGACATTTTATCATGTTGTTTTTATTGATATATTTCTTTGCTTAATGGCGAACTTGATGGTTTTGCGGAGCTGAATTTGACAGTAAAGGCCGATCCCTCGCCCGGCACCGACTTGACCACAAGCCTGGCGCGGTGCCGGGCGAGGATATGCTTGACGATCGCCAATCCCAGCCCCGTCCCCTTCTTGGTCCTGCTGCTCTCCACATCGACGCGATAAAACCGCTCGGTCAGCCGGGGAACGTGTTCCTTGGCTATTCCGGGGCCGAAATCCTGGACTGTCACATGCGCGCCATCGCCATCGCTGTTGGCCACGGTGACCAGAACGCGCTTGCCGGTCTGGCCGTATTTGCAGGCATTCTCGATCAGGTTGGAGAAAACCTGGATCAATTCGTCGACATCGCCGGTCACGACGACCGGCTCTTGCGGCAAGGCAAGGTCGATCGTGACGCCGAGCTCACTGGCCATGGGCTTCAAGGTGTCGATCACATGGGTTAGGGTCCGGCTCAGGTCGACCTCGCCCTCGGGCGCCACATGCGCCCGCATCTCGAGCCGTGACAGCGACAGGAGGTCATCGATCAGCCGCGCCATGCGCTGCGCCTGTTCGAGCATGATGGCGAAGAACCGTGTGCGTGCGGCCTCGTCGTTGCGCGCCGGTCCCTGAAGGGTTTCGATGAAGCCCATCAGCGAGGCAAGCGGCGTTCTGAGTTCATGGCTGGCATTGGCGACAAAATCCGTCCGCATCCGGTCCATGCGGCGGGCCTCGGTCAGATCCCTGTAGGTCAGGACATAAAGTCGCCTGTCAGGCTCGGCGCCCGGATTGACCGGCGCGACACGCACTTCATGCCAGCGTTCGGAGGGAACCCGCTCCGAGTGTTCGACGCTTTCGGGAAGGCCGCGCGCCACCACCCGCGCCACAAGCTCGAGGATGGCCGGGGACCTGATCCGCGCCGACAGCGATGCGCGGTCAGGGTACTCGCCGACAAGCAACTTGGCGGCCGAATTCTGGCGCACAACCTGCGTTTCGCGGTCAAACACGATCGTCGGCAAATCCAGCGCCTCGATCACCGCGAAATCCGGATGTACTGCATTGGCCGCCCTGCTTCTTGCCCGGGCCCGCGCGCGCGCGCGCGCGTCTTCACGGCTGGACGGCCAGAGCAGAAGGGCTCCTGCAAACGCGCCATAGCCGGCAACCGCCTGCCAGGGCGCCAGGCCTGCCGGAATAGCGGCAAGAGCCAGCACAAGTCCAACGCCGAGCGGCCGCGCAAGCGCCCTTGCCCGGGCAGCGATTCGGTCTCCCACGTGCGGTTCAGCCGCTGCATCCTGCCTGATTTCGGTCATCTGCCGTTACGCCCTTGGTGTCGTGCAATTGCTGAATTCGCAACTTGTTTACCCGCACTGCTTGAAATCACAATGACGATGTGACCTTTCTTGTTTCAATGCGACGATAGAATAAAGGATACGCCCGTGGGAGACCAGGAAAGCAGCAGCGCCGTGGAGCTGATCATCGACGGCAAGCAGCGGATGTTCGACATCGATGATCCGGACCTGCCGGACTGGGTGAAGGACGAAGCCTTTTCCTCGGACGGCTATCCTTACAAGAAGAAACTCGACAAGGACGAGTATGAGGAGACGCTCGAGGCGCTGCAGATCGAACTGGTCAAGGTGCAATCCTGGCTCGGGGAAACAGGCAAGCGCGTTATCTCGGTCTTCGAAGGCCGCGACGCCGCCGGCAAGGGCGGATCCATCGGCGCGACACGGGAATACATGAACCCGCGGGCTGCGCGCATCGTCGCCCTGCCCAAGCCCACCGACACCGAGCGCGGACAATGGTACTACCAGCGCTATGTCGATCATTTTCCGACGTCGGGCGAATTCATCCTGTTTGACCGCTCCTGGTACAACCGGGCCGGCGTCGAACCGGTGATGGGGTTCTGCACGCCCGAGCAACACGCGCATTTTCTGGAGGAAACCCCGTCGTTCGAGCGCATGCCGGTGAAGGAGGGGATCTTTTTTTTCAAGTTCTGGCTGAATATCGGCCGCGAAATGCAGCTGAAGCGGTTTCATGACCGCCGCCACAGCAAGCTCAAGGCCTGGAAGCTTTCGCCGATGGATATTGCGAGTCTCACCAAATGGGACGACTACACCGAGATGCGTGACCTGATGCTCAAGGAAACCCATACAAGCCATGCGCCCTGGACCGTGGTACGCGCCAATGACAAGCGCCGGGCCCGTATCAATGTGATCCGCACGATTCTGACCGAACTTCCCTATACCGGGAAGGACAAGAGCGTGATCGGCGAACTGGATGAGGCGATCGTCGGCGCCGGGTTCGACGCGGTCAAAGGCTGAGACACGAGGAAGGCTGCAGCAACGGAGCAGGTTGGCGCAGTCTGATCCCGATGCGGCCACATCACCAAAACGCGAAATCCTGCGTTTTATGGCGGCTTTTCGGTGCGAAAATTTACGTTTACGTCAAAGGAAGGCATTGCAACGGGAACAGCGTCGCTCTAGATCTTGTTTGAGGGTGGACGCAGGGAAGAGGAGCCCCGCGGCACGACGAGGTACCGCGTCCGCGTCCATAATTACGAGGGAGTGACCACCATGACAAACACCGCCGCCGACGATCGCATCTGGCTCAAATCCTATCCGCCCAATACGCCTGCAGACATTGCACCGCTGGCCTATCCGTCGGTATCGGCGCTGATTGACAATTCCTTCAAGCAATTTGCCAGCCGTCCGGCCTTCACCTGCATGGGCAAGACCATCAGTTACGGCGAGATGGAAAAGCTCTCGACGACGCTGGGCGCCTGGTTGCAGTCGCTCGGGCTCAAGAAGGGCGACCGGGTGGCGCTGATGATGCCGAATGTGCTGCAGATGCCGGTGGCGATGGCCGCCGTGCTGCGAGCGGGCTATGCGGTGGTCAATGTC
>NZ_JACIYP010000078.1 GCF_014359905.1 Hoeflea sp.
CTGTCAGCGCCACCCCCTTGCGCATGCCGGCCGACACCCGGCATGCGCAAACCACACTTATTCCCGAAGGCACTGCCCCGCGCGGCCCTCCGGACTTTTCTCTTTCACACCCCGGCGGTACTCCCGCGCGGCAATGCGGCCGGCTGCCGAGTTGGGGACAGTTTACTTTCGGGCGAAACGACGCCGAAGCCGCGATTGCCCGTGGCCCGCCCGAAAGCAAACTGTCCCCGACCGTCCGCCCACGCCCCCGCCGCATCCCCCGCCGCTTTGCGTCCCGGCCCGTTCGGTCTATGACAAAAGTCCCGCCCTCAAGCGCCTCGAGTCCCGATGCCCGCCTTTGCCGAAACCATTCTTGTCGTGTTCACCCTGATCGCCATCGGCTACGGCTCGGCGGCGGTGCGGCTGCTCAGGCCCGAGACCGGGGACGGGCTGTCGGATTTCGTCTTCACCATCGCGGTGCCGCTCCTGCTGTTTCGCACCATCGCCACCGCAACCTTCGATCACGGCGCGCCCTGGGCGCTGTGGGCGACCTATTTCACGGCGGTGCTGGCGACCTGGGCATCGGCGCATCTGATCATTCGCGCGGGCTTTGGCCGCGATGCGCGCTCGGGCGTGGTGGCGGGAGTGACGGCGGGGTTTTCCAATCTGGTGCTCGTGGGCATTCCGTTCATGTCGGGCCTTTACGGCGAGCCGGGGCTCGCGGTGCTGTCGCAGCTTGTGTCGATCCATCTGCCGATCATGCTCGGCGCCTCGATCATCCTGTTCGAATGGGCGGTCAAGCGCGACGGCGCGGGCATGGAGTCCAAATCCGCGAGCGCGCTGGTCACGGGCTTCCTCCGGCAATTGATCACCAACCCGCTGATCATCGGCATCGTGGCGGGCCTCGTGGTCCGGCTGTCGGGCATCGCGCTTCCGGGCGTCGCCGACCGGGTGATCGTGAGCCTCGCCGCCGTTGCCGGCCCCCTGGCGCTGTTCGCCATGGGCATGTCGCTCTACGGCTACGGCATTCGCGGCCAGGTGCGCCAGGCGCTGGCCATGGTTTCCCTCAAGCTGCTGCTGATGCCCGCGGTGGCGCTCGGCATGGGGCTGGCGCTCGGCCTGCCGGAGTTGCAGCTCAAGGTCGTGGTGGCCGCCGCCTCGCTGCCCGCGGGCGTCAATTCCTGGCTGATCGCCAACCGGCTCGGCACCGGCGAGCGTCTGGCCTCCACCGCCATGACGCTTGGCACCGCGCTCGCCGCCGTCACCACCGGGGTCTGGCTGCTGATCGTCGAAGCGGTTCTGTGATGCGAAATCCGAAGCGGGCAGTCTTTGTTTTGGTTTCGTTTGTTTTCTTTTGACATTCGCAATGGTTTCGAAATAGACCTTTTGAGGGAGACGCCGCAGGAGAGGTCAATGGCTGAGGACAGGCTCTATGACGTGTTCGTCATCGGGGGCGGCATCAACGGATGCGGCATCGCCCGCGACGCCGTCGGGCGCGGCTATTCGGTCTGCCTGGCGGAAATGAACGACCTGGCCTCGGGCACATCGTCGTGGTCCTCCAAGCTCATTCACGGCGGTTTCCGCTATCTCGAATATTATGAGTTCCGGCTGGTGCGGGAATCGCTCACCGAGCGGGAAGTGCTGCTCGCCAACGCGCCGCACATCATCTGGCCGCTCAGGTTCGTGCTGCCGCACCACAAGGACATGCGCCCGGCCTGGCTGCTGCGGCTCGGCCTGTTTCTCTACGATCACATCGGCAAGCGCAAGCTGCTGCCCGGCACGAAAACCGTGGATCTCACCAGCTCTCCCGTCGGCGAGCCGCTGAAACCGTTGTTCTCGAAGGGCTTTGAATATTCCGACTGCTGGGTCAACGATGCCCGCCTGGTGGTGCTCAACGCGCTCGATGCCGCCGAGCGCGGCGCCGATATCCGCACCCGCACGCAAGTTGTCAAGGCCGAGCGCAAGGATGGCGTCTGGGAGATCACGCTGGTGGACCGGTCCGGGCCGGCGCGCACGGGCGGACGGGAGCAAAAGGTGCGGGCGCGGCTGATCGTCAATGCCGGAGGTCCCTGGGTTGACCGGGTTCTGTCGGGCGCCATCGGGCGCAATGACGCGCACAATGTGCGGCTGGTGCAGGGCAGCCATATCGTCGTGCCCAGGCTGCACGACCATGACCGGGCCTACATCTTCCAGAACGGCGACGGGCGGATCATCTTCGCGCTGCCCTATGAGGAGGATTTCACCCTGATCGGCACCACCGACCAGGATTACGAGGGCGATCCGAAGGACGTGGCGATCACGGATGCCGAAATCGACTACCTCTGTGCGGCCGCCAGCGAATATTTCGCAAAGCCGGTCGAGCGCGCTTCGATCGTCTGGACCTATTCCGGCGTCCGGCCGCTGTATGACGACGGCGCGTCGGCCGCCCAGGAAGCCACGCGCGAATATGTGATCAAGCCCGATCCGGGCGAGGGCGCGCCGCTGCTCAACATTTTCGGCGGCAAGATCACCACCTACCGCAAGCTGTCCGAATCGATGCTGGAGCTGATCGAGGCGCGGCTGGGGAAAAAATCCGCGCCCTGGACGCACCGGGCGGCGCTGCCGGGCGGCGATTTCCCGGCCGATGGTTTCGACGCCGAAGTGGCCCGGCTGCAGGCACAGTATCCGTTTCTGGCTCCGCAACAGGCACGGCGCTATGTGCGCCATTACGGCACGCGGTCGCGGATCCTGCTCGGCGACGCCAAGGCGGTCGCCGATCTGGGGCAGGATTTCGGCCATGGCCTTTTCGCCCGCGAGGTCGATTACCTGATGGCGCAGGAATGGGCGGTGGAGGCGGCGGACGTGATCTGGCGGCGCACCAAGCGCGGGCTTCGGCTGAGCCAGGACCAGGTGGCGGCGCTTGAAACCTATATGGAGCAACGCGCGGCATAAGACATAAGACCGCTGCAAGGCTGCGGGCTTTCCGTGCGCGGCGAATCCGGGTCTTATGGAGCCGGTCAGGGAGGACAGCATGAGCGGATATATTCTGGCGATCGATCAGGGCACCACATCGAGCCGCGCCATCGTGTTTGACGCCGAGATGCGCATCGCGGGTGTCGGCCAGAAGGAGTTCACGCAGATCTACCCGCAATCGGGATGGGTCGAGCACGATCCGGAGGAGATCTGGAAAACCGTGCTCTGGACGGTCAGGCAGGCGCTGAAGAAGGCCGGCGTGGACGCCTCCGACATTGCCGCCATCGGCATCACCAACCAGCGCGAGACGGTGGTGGTCTGGGAGCGCGATAGCGGCAAGCCCATCCACAACGCCATCGTCTGGCAGGACCGCCGCACCGCGTCCTATTGCGAGAAACTCAAGCGCCAGGGTCTCGAAAAGAGCTTCACGGCCAAGACCGGGCTGCTGCTCGACCCCTATTTTTCCGGCACCAAGCTGTCGTGGATGCTCGCCAATGTGAAGGGCGCACGGGCGCGGGCGGCGCGCGGCGAGCTGTGCTTCGGCACCATCGACACGTTCCTTATCTGGCGGCTGACCGGCGGAAAGTCCTTCGTCACCGACGCCACCAACGCCTCGCGCACGCTGATGTTCAACATCTCGAGCCAGGAATGGGACGCGGAACTGCTCAAGATCCTCAGGATCCCGGCGGACATGCTTCCCGAAGTCAAGGACTGTGCGGCGGATTTCGGCGTGACCGACAAGGCGCTGTTCGGCGCGGAGATCCCGATCCTGGGCGTGGCCGGCGACCAGCAGGCGGCGACCATCGGCCAGGCCTGTTTCGAACCGGGCATGCTCAAATCGACCTATGGCACGGGCTGTTTTGCGCTTCTGAACACCGGCGCGGACATGGTGCGCTCGAAGAACCGCCTGCTCACCACCATCGCCTACCGGCTCGACGGCAAGACCACCTATGCGCTCGAAGGCTCGATCTTCGTTGCGGGGGCGGCGGTGCAGTGGCTGCGCGACGGCATCAAGGTGATCAAGAAGGCCGAGCACAGCGGGGATCTCGCGGCCGAGGCCGACCCGGCGCAGGATGTCTATCTGGTCCCGGCCTTCACCGGCCTGGGCGCGCCGCACTGGGACCCCGACGCCCGCGGCGCGATCTACGGCATGACACGCAACACCGGCCCCGCGGAGTTCGCCCGTGCGGCGCTGGAAGCCGTCTGCTACCAGACCCGCGACCTGCTCGACGCCATGCACAAGGACTGGAAGAGTTCCGGCGCCGACACGGTGCTCAGGGTCGATGGCGGCATGGTTGCGTCGGACTGGACCATGCAGCGCCTCGCCGACATCCTCGACGCGCCGGTCGACCGGCCGACGATCCTCGAGACCACGGCGCTGGGTGCTGCCTGGCTTGCCGGCCAGCGCGCCGGCGTCTGGCCCAAGCAGAAGGCCTTCGCCAAGGCCTGGGCGCGCGACACCCAGTTCAAGCCGAAGATGGACGAGAAAACCCGCGCCGCCAAGCTCAAGGGCTGGCGCGACGCGGTGCGGCGGACGCTGAGCTAGCCCTATTCCACGAAGCTCACGCTCACGCCCGGCGCCACCATGTCCGCCAGTTCCTCGGCGTCCCAATTGGTCAGGCGGACGCAGCCATTGCTTTCGGTTTTGCCGATCTTCGAGGGTTCGGGTGTGCCGTGGATGCCGTAGGTGGGCTTGGACAGCGCGATCCACATCGTGCCGACAGGGCCGTTCGGGCCTGGCGGGACTTCCAGGATCTGGTCATTGTCGCCCTGCTTGAAATTGATCTTGGGATTGTAGGTGTAGCCCGGGTTGGGGGCGATGCGTTCGATGGTGACGTCGCCGGACGGGGACGGCGTGCTGGTGGAGCCGATGGTGGCGGGGTAGGCCACCACGAGCGTGCCGTTCGAATCATAGCCGCGGACCTGCTTGCGCGCCTTGTCGGCGATGATGCGGGTGACCGTGCCGGTGGTTTTCTGGGCCGTGTCGACGATCTTGATCTGCACGCCGGGACGGGAGAAATCGACACCGGGATTGAGCGAGGCGAGATAGGCCTGGTCCATGTGGAAGCGTTCGGCCAGCATCTCGAGCGTCGAGGTGTAGGCGAGGCGCTCAAGCTGCGCCTTCTCGGCGTAATCGCTCGGCACGGAGGCGATGAAAGGGCCGGCGGCATCTTCGGCGGTGATGGTGTAGGTCGCAAACGCCAGACCGCCGCTGGCCGCCAGGCGGCTGACGATCAGGTCGGTGTCGGCGGGGTCGATCCGCTCGCCGGTCTTCTCAAAATAGGCGTCGATCGCCTTGTTGACGTTGGAGCCCATGCGGCCGTCGATGACGCCGGGCGAGACCCCGTTGCGGTCGAGATAGACCTGCAGCGCCGCCACTTGCGCCTTGGACAGTTTTGGCCCCGTTGCCTGTTGGCCCGCACCCTGCATCGAGGGTTCGACAAACCGCGGCGCCTCGATGATTTCAGGCTCGTTGGACAGGCCGGGCTCGTTGGGCACGGTGCCGGTCATCGGATTGAGATCGCGGCGCTCGATACCGGCGCCGGGGCGCGCGGATGCAAATCCGTCGCCGGAAACCCAACCACGCGGGGGCGGCGGCGCTTCGGGGAAGGCGGACTCACGCTGGTCTCCATAAACGGGCTGGTCCCCATAGCCCGGCTGCGGATCGCCATATTGCTGGCGGTACTGCCAGGCCGGGATCTCGAATCCGATCACTTCATTCCACTCGTCGATCAGCAGGCGGCGGCCCTGGGTGTCGACGACGACGCGCACCGAGCCCGCTTCCGGAACATACTCCATCAGCTGGCCGTCGGTGGTGACCAGCACCATGCCATTGGGATCGGCCAGGGCCTGGGGCGCCGATAGGGCGGTGAAAGCCAGAAGGGCTGCGGTGAAACGAAAACGGGCGGTCTGGATCATGCGGTTAACCTGAGGCTCATGGGACAATGTTGAAACCATCATTGCCGGATTAAGCTGAATGGAGGCTGAACAAACGTCGAAAAACCGGCTTCAGTAAGGCAGTCCGACATAGTTTTCCGCAAGTGACATTTTTGCCGATTCCGATTGCAGCGTATAGGTGAGTTCGGCTTCGAGAATGCGCGTCTCGAACGGCGCCTGGTCGGGAAACCGGTGCAGCATGGTGGTCATCCACCAGGAGAACCGCACGGCTTTCCACACCCGGTCGAGCGCGCGGCTCGAATAGGCATCGAGCAGAAAGTCGTCGCGCTCGAGAAAATGGCCGCGCAAGCCCTCGAACAGATAATGCACGTCTGACGCCGCCAGGTTGAGCCCCTTGGCGCCGGTGGGCGGGACGATGTGGGCGGCGTCGCCGACCAGGAACAGATTGCCGAAGCGCATCGGCTCGGCGACAAAGGATCTCAAGGGCGCGATGGATTTCTCGAACGACGGCCCGGTGATCATGGTTTCGGCAATGTCGGGCGGCAGCCGGCGGCGCAGCTCGGTCCAGAACTGGGTGTCGGACCAAGCATCGATGCTGTCGCCGGCATTGCACTGGATGTAGTAGCGGCTGCGGCTTTTCGAGCGCATGGAGCACAGGGCGAAACCGCGCGAATGGCTGGCATAGATCAGCTCATGGCTGACCGGGGGAACATCGGCGAGGATGCCGAGCCAGCCGAAGGGATAGACCTTTTCGAAGGTGCGGATCGCATCCTCGGGCACCGAGCGGCGGCTTGCGCCATGAAAGCCGTCGCAGCCGGCGATGAAGCGGCAGTTGATCCGGACCTCCTCGCCGTCGATCAGGCAGGTGACATAGGGCTTGTCGCTGTCAAAGGCATGCAGTTCGACCGATTCCGCCTGGTAATGGGTGACGCCGCCGGTTTCAGTGCGGCGGTCGACCAGGTCTCTCGTGACTTCGGTCTGGCCATAGACCGTGACCCATTTGCCGTCGGTGAGATGGGTGAGATCGATGCGGTGCATGTCGTCGTCACGGCTGATGGCGAAGCCCTCATGCACCAGGCCCTGGGCATGCATCCGCCCGCCGATTCCGGCGTTCACCAGCATGCGCATGGTGCCCTGTTCGAGAACGCCGGCGCGCACCCGCGACAGCACGTGATCGAGGCTCGCGCGTTCGAGGATCAGTGTCTCGACGCCGATATCGTGCAGCAATTGACCAAGCAGCAGCCCCGCCGGGCCCGCGCCAATGATGCAGACTTGCGTGGACAAAACCTTCATCGCGGATCTCCCATGCTCTGGCCGGCGTCGTCTCCCGTGCCCTGGCCGATGCGGTCGATCGATCGCACCAGCGCGGACGCCGCCGTCAGGCTCGCGCCGGCGGTCTGGCACATCTGCGGCAGGATCATCCATTCGAGCATCCAGGCAGCACCGGAGCGTTCCATTTCATGGAGCTGCGCCTGGTGCATGCCGGAGATGAGCGTGGCGTTGAACCGCGCCATCGCAACCAGCCGCTCGGCTGAAACCGGATTCTGCTTGTGTGGCATCGCCGATGACGAACCACCGCCCGACATGTGTATATCCTGTTCGCCGCGGAGCGCCATCAGCGCAATGTCCTGGCCGATCTTGCCCAGAGCGCCGGTCAGTTCGGACAGGAAATTGGCGTGGGCGATCATGGGACCGCGCGCGGAATGCCAGCTGTGGCCCGGCCAGCGCAGATCCAGGTCGCGGGCAAGGGTTTCGGCGATGAGGGCGGCGTTGTCGCCGAGCGCCTGCAGACCGCCCACCGCGCCGCCGAATTGCAGGATCCGGGTCTGTTCCCTGAGCCTTGTCATCCTGCCGCGCAGATCCTCGAGCGGCTGTTGCCAGGAAGCGAGACGGGCGGAGACATCAAAGGGAAGCGCTTCCTGCATTCGCGTGACGGCCTGCAGCCGGTTGCCGCCATCACGGGCGGCGAGAGCCGAAAGCCGTGCGAGCAGGTCGTCGAGCCGCTTGGAAAGGATGGCGCCGGTTTTCCCCAGGGCTTCGATGGTGGCCGTGTCGACGAGATCCTGGCTGGTGGCGCCGTGGTGGATGAGTTCGCTGCCCGGCCCCGTCACTTGGGCGCGCAGCTGCCGGACATAGTCGGGCGCCGGCACGCCGTCCCGGAGGACGGCTTCTTCCAGGGCTGTCGAGTCAGGCGTGAAGGCCGCGATCCGGTCGATCAGTCCGGCCGCATCCGTGGTTCCGATCAGCTTCGCCTGCGCCAGACCCTTGATCAGCGCCTGTTCGAAGCGGGCGAAACTGGCGAACTGGGCGGCGTCCGAAAACAGGTCAGCGATCTCGCGATCGCTGAACAGGGAGGACATCCAGCCATGGTCGCCGGCCGCCATCTCAGACCCGTTCCAGGGCGATGGCAATGCCCTGGCCGACGCCGATGCACATGGTGGCGAGCGCCAGCTTCTCGTTGCGGATGGCAAGTTCCAGCGCCGCCGTGCCGGCGATGCGGGCGCCGGACATGCCCAGCGGATGGCCGAGCGCAATGGCGCCGCCATTGGGGTTGATGTGATCGGCGTCCTCGGCAAGGCCCAGTTCGCGAAGCACGGCGATGCCCTGGCTGGCGAAGGCTTCGTTGAGTTCGATCACGCCGAAATCGGCGGGCTTGAGGCCGAGCCGCGCGCAGAGTTTCTGCGTCGCGGGCGCCGGGCCGATGCCCATGATCCGCGGCTCGACGCCCGCCGTGGCGCCGCCGAGAATGCGGGCGATGGGGGTGAGGCCGTGTTTCTTCGCCGCCGCCTCGCTGGCGATGATCAGGGCTGCGGCGCCGTCATTGACGCCAGAGGCGTTGCCCGCCGTGACGCTACCGCCTGCGCGGAAGGGCGTTCCGAGCTTCGCCAGTTGTTCGGCCGTGGTTTCGGGGCGGGGATGCTCGTCGGTGCTGACCACGATCGGATCGCCCTTGCGGCGCGGGATCGTGACCGGGGTGATCTCCTTGTCAAACCGGCCCGAGGCCTGGGCGGCGCCGGCGCGGGTTTGGCTGCGGAGCGCAAACGCGTCCTGGTCGGCGCGGGAGACGCCGAACTGTTCGGCCACGTTCTCGCCGGTTTCGGGCATGGAATCGATGCCGTACTGAGCCTTCATCACAGGATTGACGAAGCGCCAGCCGATGGTGGTGTCGTAGATCTCGGCGGTGCGGGAGAAGGCGCTGTCGGCCTTGGGCATGACGAATGGCGCGCGCGACATGCTTTCCACGCCGCCGGCGATCACCAGCTCCGCTTCGCCGGCGCGGATCATGCGGGATGCCGCCAGCACCGCGTCCATGCCGGAGCCGCAGAGGCGGTTGATTGTGGCGCCGGGCACCGAGACCGGAAGGCCGGCCAGCAGCGACGCCATGCGGGCGACGTTGCGGTTGTCTTCGCCGGCCTGGTTGGCGCAGCCATAAAAGACCTCGTCGATATCCGCCCAATCCACCGTCGCGTTGCGAGCCATGAGCGCGCGTAGCGGGATGGCGCCCAGATCATCGGCGCGGACGCCTGCCAGAGCGCCGCCGAAACGGCCGATCGGGGTGCGGATGTAATCGCAAATGAAGGCCTCAGTCATCAGGCGGCGTCTCCGGTGTTTGCGCCCGAATGGGCGGCTTTGGTGCGGGCGTTGAGATCACGCAGGGTTGTGAGCTCGAGCTCGGTCGGGCGCGGGGTCTCGCCCACCTCGTCGGCAAAGCGGACGGTCCAGCCGCATTCGGCCTGCACCATCTCGCGGGTGACGCCGGGGTGCAACAGGACCACCGTGAACTCGTGTGTTACAGGATCGGTGCGCCAGACGGCAAGGTCGGTGACCATCAGGGTCGGGCCCTTGGTGGTGATTCCGAGCCGGGCGCGGTGGTCGCCGCCCTCGCCATGACCGAAGCTGGTGAAGAAGTCGATCTTGTCGACCATGGCGCGCTTCGACTGCTTGAGCGTGATGAAGATCTCGCCGCAGGACGAGGCGATTTCCGGCGCGCCGCCGCCGCCGGGCAGCCGCGTTTTCGGATGGTCGTAGTCGCCGATCACGGTGGTGTTGATGTTGCCGAAGCGGTCGATCTGGGCAGCGCCCAGGAAGCCGACGGTGACGCGTCCGCCCTGCAGCCAGTAGCGGAACATCTCCGGCACCGAGACGGTGGTGACCGCCGTGTCGCAAAGCTCGCCGTCGCCGATCGACAGCGGCAGCACCGAGGGCGCGGTGCCGATGGTGCCGCTTTCATAAATCAAGGTGACGTCCGGCGCGTGCGTCAGGCGGGCGATGTTGCAGGCGGCCGACGGCGCGCCGATGCCCACGAAGCAGACATCGGTGTTCTTGAGCGCGCGCGCCGCTGCGATGGTCATTATTTCGGTGGGGGTGAAATCGGTCTGGCTCATGACCTGCTCCTGAGATGGCTGACCCGGCCGTTGAAATCCCCTGGCGTGGCGTCCAGCACGTTTTCCTTCATCCAGGCGAGAAAGCTGTCGCGGTCGGCCGCGATCTTGTCCCAGGCGATGTAGCTTGCATTGTCGCGGGGATAGTAGCCATGGGCATAGGACGGATGGGCGCCGCCGGGAACCTCGCAGATGGCGCTGACGGTCCAGCCGGGCAGCACGCAGGCATTGGGGTGGGCCGAAAGATCGTCGACGATCTCCTCGACGGTCACCACCGCGCGCTTCGCTGCCAGCACCGCTTCCTTCTGCACGCCGACAATGCCCTCGATCAGCACATTGCCCTTGCGGTCGGCCTTCTGGGCGTGAATGAACGTCACATCCGGGCGGATCGCAGGCACGGCTGCCAGTTCCTCGCCGGTGAAAGGGCAGGTGACCGACTTGATAGTGGGATTGACCTTCGCCAGTTCCGCGCCCTTGTAGCCGCGAAACACCGCGAAGGGCAGGCCGGCCGCGCCCGCCTCGTAGGCGTTGGCCATGGCGGCGTGGGAGTGCTCCTCGATCTCGATTGCGTGCGGCCAGCCGTTCTCGACGGAATCGCGCAGGCGCCTGAGCAGGCCCACGCCGGGATTGCCGGCATAGGAGAAGATCAGCTTTTTCACCATGCCCATGCCGATCATCTGGTCGTAGACGAGGTCCGGCGTCATCCGCACCAGAGTCAAATCCTTGATGCCCTGCCGGATTGCTTCATGGGCGCTGGCATGCGGGATCAGGTGGGTGAAGCCCTCGAAGGCGGCGGTGTCGCCGGAGTTGAGATTTTGCGCCACCGCTTCCGGCAGCGTCATGAAGTGAGCCATTTCCTGTCCTCAGATGTCGAAGAATACGGTTTCCTGCGGTCCCTGCAGGTAAATGTCGTGGCTGTAGCGGCCGGCCCCGCCGCTCGCGATCAGCGTCGTCACCCGGTCGCGGTGCTCGATGCGGGAGAGAACCGGATCGGCGGCATTGGCCTCGGCCTCGTCCTCGAAATAGATCCGCGTGTTGAGGCCAAGATTGATGCCGCGGGCGACGATCCAGAGACTGATGTGCGGCGCCTGTAGCCGGCCGTCGGGGAAGGGCACGCGGCCCGGTTTGACAGTGTCGAAGCGGAACACGCCGGTCTCCGCGTCGGCGGGGGAGCGGCCCCAGCCGCAGAAATCCGCGGTGGCCTGGGCGTGATAGAGGCCGTCGGCGTCGGCCTGCCAGATTTCAACAAGCGCGTCCCTGAGCAGACTGCCGCCGCCGTCGATGACCCGGCCTTCGAGCGTGAAGCGCTCGCCCTTGGTCTTGTCGTTGACCATGGTTGCGCCGAGATCGCTGTCATAGACGCCCTTGATGCCGCAGAAATTGGGCGTGAGGCCGATATGGACGTAGGGACCCGCGGTCTGGGACGGCGATTCCCTGAAGGGATAGAGCGGGGTTGGGCCGGCCATGTCAGTTGCCCTCCAGTCTGTTCTCGAACAGCGTCGAGCGGCTGCCGCGCAGGACGATGTCGAAGCGATAGGCGAGCGCATCCATGGGCGCGCTGGCGCTCATGTCGAGCCGGGCGGTGAGCTGGTCGATGGCCTTCGGATCGGCGATGGTGCGCACGATCGGGCAGCGCGCGATCAGCGGGTCGCCCTCGAAATACATCTGGGTGATCAGCCGCTGGGCGAAGCCGTGGCCGAAGACCGAGAAATGGATATGCGCCGGGCGCCAGTCATTGGGTCCGTTCGGCCAGGGATAGGGGCCCGGGCGGATGGTGCGGAAGGCGTAAGTGCCGTCGTCGCCCGAGATAGTGCGCCCGCAGCCGCCGAAATTCGGATCGAGCGGCGCGAGATAGCCGTCCTTCTTGTGGCGGTAGCGTCCCCCCGCATTGGCCTGCCAGAACTCGACCAGCACGCCCGGCACCGGCTGGCCGCGCTCGTCGAGCACGCGGCCTTCGACGATGATGCGCTCGCCGATGGCGCTCATGCCGGGGCTCGCGAAATTGAGCACCAGATCATTGTCGAGCGGACCCAGAATATCAGGGCCGAAGGCCGGGCCGGTGGTTTCCGACAGCGTATTGCCGAACGCCACCAGTGGCTTGGCGGGCGAGCGCAGCACCGACGTCTTGTAGTCGGGCGTCAGCGCCTTCGGGTGCCAGGAGCGGTCGCGCGGGAAGAAATTTGCGATGGGCGGACGGTTGGATGAGGTCATGACCGGTCTCCCTGGCTTTCAGCCGCCATCTCCGCGAGCGTGCGCTTGGCGATGCGGATGGCGGTGTTGGCGGCGGGTACGCCGGCATAGATCGCCACATGCAGCAGCGCCTCGCGGATGTCGGCCTCGCTGGCGCCGGTCCGGGCAGTCGCGCGGATGTGCATGGCGAGTTCGTCTTCATGGCCGAGGGCCGCGAGCAGGGCAATGGTCACCATCGAGCGCTCGCGGTGGCTCCAGTCGGGCCGCGACCAGACCCGTTCCCAGGCGCTGGCCGTGATCAGGTCCTGGAAGGGCGCGTCAAAGTCGGTCGTCCTGGCGATCGCCGCATCGACATGCGCCTCGCCCAGCACGGCGCGGCGCGTGCGCTCGCCTTCGGATGTCGTGCCGGCCATCTGAATTCTCCCGAATGCCTCTTCCCTGTCTTCACTTTACATAGTGGAATGGAAATGAATAATGATTTTTTGACCCTGTAACCATCCCGGTATCGCTATGGATATATCCCGGCGCATCAAGATCCGGCATCTCGAAGCCTTTGTCGAAGTGGCGCGCCAGAAGAGCGTCGGCCGCGCGGCGATCACGCTGTCGCTGACCCAGCCGGCGGTGACGCGGACCATCCGCGAACTCGAGCAGATCGTCGGCGCGGCGCTGATCGAGCGCGATGGCCGCGGCATCAGGCTGTCGCACCAGGGGGAGGTGTTCCTGTCGCACGCCGGATCGGGACTGGCCGCGGTGCGCGACGGGATCGCGGCGCTGACCAATGTCGCCACCACCGCCGGACCGCCGGTGCGCATCGGCGCCCTGCCGACAGTGTCGGCCACGATCATGCCGGGCGCGGTGGCCGAATTCCTGGCCTCGGGGCTCAAGAGCCCGCTCCGGGTGACGACGGGCGAAAACCGGGTGCTGCTCGACCAGTTGCGCAAGGGCGATCTCGACCTGGTGATGGGGCGGATGCCGGCGCCCGAAAACATGGCGAGCCTCAGGTTCGAGCCGCTTTACCGCGACCGGGTGGTGTTTGTCGTCGCCAAGACCCATCCGCTGGCGGGCCAGCGCCAGGTGACGGCCGATATCCTGGCGCGCCATCCGGTGCTCACGCCGCCCGAAGGCTCGATCATTCATCCCTTTGTCGAGCGCCTGATCCTGGAGCAGGGCATGGCGCGGCCGGCCAAGCCGATCGAGACCGTGTCGGACAGTTTCGGACGCGCGTTCCTGCGCTCGAGCGACGCGATCTGGATCATCTCGCGCGGCGTTGTCGCAGCCGAGATCGACTCGGGCGAATTCGTCGAACTGCCGATCGACACCATCTCGACCATGGGCGCGGTGGGGCTGATCACCCGCGATGCCGACCGGCCGCATGATGCGGCTGTGTTTTTCGCCGATATCCTCAGGCGCCGGACGGCTGGGAGCTGACAATCGCCGGCATCATCCCCGGAACTGGGTTCCGGCCACTGGTGCAGGCCGTACAATGACTTTACACCGGGTCCGACAACAGAACTGGAAACTGGCAAACCGATGCAGGACATTCTGGCGCTCGCGACCGCGAACCTTCTTTCCCCAGCCGTGCTGTTCTTCGCCCTGGGGTTCCTGGGCACCATGGCCGGATCGCAACTGACGCTGCCCGAAGCTGTCGCCAAGACCCTGTCGATCTATCTGATGCTGGCGATCGGCTTCAAGGGCGGGGTGGCGGTGGCCGAGCACGGGCTGGGACTCGACATCGCGCTGGCGCTGATCGCCGGCGTTGTTCTGTCGGCGTCGATACCGCTGGTCGCCTTCGGGCTCCTGACGGTCATGGCGCGGCTCGACCGCGTCGACCGGGCCGCCGTTGCCGCGCATTACGGTTCCATTTCCATCGTCACCTTTGTCGCCGCCAGCGAGGCCTTGCGGCTGGCCGGCCTGAGCTTCGAGGGATATCTGGTGGCGGTGGCGGCGGTGATGGAGACGCCCGCCATCCTCGTGGCGCTTTACCTCGCCCACTCAGGCAGCGCGCCGTCAGAGGCGTCCGGCAAGGCCGGCACCGGTGGTGAAAGCCTGATGTCGGAGGTCATGCTCAATTCCTCGGTCGTCGTCCTGGTTGGCTCCTTCGTGATCGGCTATCTCTCGGGCCCCAAGGGACTTGCCGATATCGGGCCGTTCATCGTCGATCCGTTCAAGGGCGTATTGTGCCTGTTCCTGCTCGACATGGGCGCGGTGGCGGGCCGAGGCATCCGGTCCGGCTGGAAGCACATGAGCCCGGGGCTGGTAGCTTTCGGCCTTCTCATGCCCTATGTCGGCGCCGCGCTGGCGCTGGTTGCGGGCGTTGCAATCGGGCTGTCGACCGGCGGGGTGGCGCTGCTGATGGTGCTCGGCGCCTCGGCGTCCTATATCGCCGTTCCGGCGGCGCTCAGGCTAGCCCTGCCGCAGGCCCGGCCGTCGATCTACCTCACCCTGTCGCTCGGCATTACATTTCCGATGAACCTGACCATCGGCATTCCGGCCTACATTGCGCTGGCGAAAATGGCGGCATAGAAACGGAGCATGCCCATGCACACATTTGCGAAGAAGCAGATCCAGATCATTTGCGAGCGCCCGATCCTCAAGCGCGTGCAACGCCATCTCGCGGGCAACGGCGTCAAGGGCTTTACCGTGTTGCCGGCGCTTTCGGGCCTTGGCTCGGAAGGTGAGTGGGACCGCGAGGGCATGGTCGGCGATGTCGGCCAGATGGTGATGGTCCTGGTGGTGCTGGACGCGGCCGATCTGGACCGTGTGCTCACCGATATCTTCGAGGTGGTCAGTCCGCAGATGGGCGTGATCACCATCTCCGATGTTTCCGTCGTCCGGCCTGACCGGTTCTGACGGCTCGCGCGCCGGACGAACGGCTTGCTGTTTTCGCTTTTTTCGCTTTAGAGTGAAAACGAACCATCAAGGGTAGGCTCCCTCCGTCCATGTTCCTCGCTCCACGCCATTCCGAAATCATCGAGCTCGCCAAGACGGAGGGCCGGGTGCTGGTCGATGATCTGGCGGCGCGCTTCGACGTGACGCCGCAGACCATCCGCAAGGATCTCAATGATCTGTGCGAGCGGCAATTGCTGATGCGCATTCACGGCGGGGCCATCGTTCCCTCCGGCACCCAGAACATGGAATATGCCCAGCGCGGCAAGATCGCGGCGGAAGAAAAGAGCGCCATCGGCGAGGCCGCCGCCGCACTCATCCCCGACAATGCGTCGCTGTTCATCAATATCGGCACCACCACAGAGGCGGTGAGCCAGGCCCTGCTCAGGCACGGGCGGCTGATGATCATCACCAACAACATCAATGTCGCCAACCGCATGCGGCCCTTCGCCCAGTTCGAGGTGGTGATCGCGGGGGGCGTGGTGCGTGCGTCCGACGGCGGCATCGTCGGCGAGGCGGCGGTGGATTTCATCCGCCAGTTCAAGGTCGATTACGCCGTGATCGGCGCCTCGGCGATCGATCCTGATGGTGCGCTGCTCGATTACGATTTCCGCGAGGTCAAGGTGGCCCAGGCGATCATCGCCAATGCGCGGCAGGTGATCCTGGTGGCCGATTCGACCAAGTTCGAGCGCACGGCGCCGGTCAGGATCGGTCATCTCGACCAGGTCGACACCTTCGTCACCGATCAATGCCCCGACGATGCAATCCGCAAGATCTGCCGCGATTGCGACGTCGAGCTGATCGAGACCATGCGGTCGGGCTGAGGCGGGCTAGCGGATGTTCCTCGCCTTTTCGACAGCGGCACCGAGCCCTTCGGCAATCGCGTCGGGGATCGGCGAGTTCTTCATGGCGATCAGGCCCGCCGCGGTGGTGCCGGCGTAATCGATCATCTGTTGTACATGGTCTGCGGGCGAGGCCTCGCCGTGGGCAAGCATGGTGCCCGCTGAGAAGAACAATTGCCGGATGGCCCGGTCGGCGATTTCGGGGGGAATGCCTGCCTTGACGGCGTAGTCGATCATGCACTGCGCGTAGAAGGCGACAAAGCCCGGGACCGGCCCGGTCATGGCGGTGAAATGATCGAGGTGGTTCTCGTCACCGATCTCGTCGGTCGCGCCGCAGGCCGAAAAGATGCTCGTGACGCGGTCCCGATCATCGGCGTCAATTGCCGGAGAGGCGTGCCACGGGCTGTAGGCAAGGCCGAGCTCAGCCGCGGGGCTGCTCATGGCGCGGACCACGCGGTGCGAACCGGTCAGGGCCTGCAGCTCCCCGATCGTCATGCCGGCCATGACCGAGATCACCAGCTTTCCGGGGACATGAACGCCGATCCGAGGCGCCAGGGCCGGCGGGACCGCGAGGATCACGATCTCGCATGCGTCGCACAGTTGGGCATTGTCCGTGGTCATGTTGACATCCGGAAACTGCTCGAAACCCGTATGTTGGCCGCTTCTGCTGGAGATCCAGAGATCGGAGGCCGGCAGCACCATCCGGTTCAGCAGCGCGTGCGCGATGGCCCTGCCAAGCATGCCTGAGCCGCCGATGATGCCAATTGTGAGCGCGTTCGTCATGTATGCACCTTTTATCGACCACTCAACCGGGCGCCGGATGGGATCCTAACAAAATGCGGCGGATAGAGAACCTGTCCGGCCAATGCGCCTGAGCATGCTGTTTGCCTTGGGGTGCAAGCATAGCGCAAAGGCAATTGCAGGTGTTGGATTGCCCCGGTGAAAAATGCCATTGCTGCAATGGGTTGATGCGGGTGCTGCGGAATAGATCCCGAAAAACTTGGGGGAACAGATAAGGAATACTGTATCTGTTGCCGGGAAGCCACCCAGGCAAGCGAACGAGGGGTTGCAGGGGGGGAATCTGAAGCTTGTTCTTTTTAGACCTTGGTCGTGTGACTATATAGTCCAGCATGAAAAACCCTGATCGCAGTCGGGCGTGCGCTTCCGGGCCTTGCCGCCTTGCCGGGTCTCTGCGCGATATTATTTTGAGAGCAGGTTTTCATGGCTATGCCAAGGTTCCACACCGTCGCAGCATTCGTCGTTCTGGCCGTTTCAGCCGCATGGGTGGCGACAGGCGAGTTTTCGTCCATCGGCAGCGCGGCGCAGGATTCGGAGGACGGCGCGCCGAAGGCCGAGCAGGCTGCCGCGGAGCTGCAGAAATCCCTGCGCACGGTCGCGGTGACGGAGCCCGATTTCATCGAGCACAACCGCATCATCCGTATTTCCGGCGTGACGGCGCCGGACAAGCGCACGACGCTGGCCACCCGCAGCGCAGGTATTCTCGGCGAGCTGAAGGTGGAAAAGGGCGACAGGGTTCAGCTCGGCGATGTGGTTCTGGTGCTCGATGGCGCGGAAAAGCAGGCGATGGTGGACACTGCCCGGGCCCTTCTGGATCAGCGCCAGAAGGAAGCGGACAATGTCGACCGGCTGGTCAAGGAAGGCATTACGCCCACCACGCAGATCGACAGCGCCCGCTCGGCGCTGGCCTCGGCCCGCTCGCAACTCGAGGCTGCCCAGGCGGACGTCGACCGGCTCACGGTGGTCGCCCCGTTTTCGGGCGTGATCGACCAGGTCATGGTCGAGGAAGGCAGCTGGCTTCCGTCCGGCGAGGCGGTCGCGGTGCTGCTGCAGCTCGATCCGGTGGTGGCGCGCGGCGAGGTCAGCGAGCGCGAGATCGTTCATGTGAAGATCGGCAGCGAGGCGGATGTGCGGCTGATCAGCGGCGACATTGTTTCGGGCACCGTTCGCCATGTCAGTCTCGAGGCAACCGCGGGCACGCGAACCTTCCCGATCGAGGTGGCGATCCCCAATCCCGACAATCTGGTTCCGGCCGGCATGACCGCGGAGATCATGATCAAGTCCGATCCGGTCACCGCCGTCAGGCTGCCGCGCTCCGTGGTCACGCTCGACGCCGCCGGCAATCTCGGCCTGCGCATCCTCAAGGCCGATTCCACCGTGGGGTTTGTGCCGATCGACCTGATCGACGATTCGCCCGAGGGCCTGATCCTGAGCGGCGTTCCGCTTGACGCCAGGATCATCGTCGCGGGCCAGGACCTGGTGAGCGAGGGCGACACCGTCAATGCGGTGCCCGCCGACGCCACGATGGTGACCGGCGCGACCGTCAAGGCGGCGGAGCGCCTGCCATGAATTTCGTCGATGTCGCCATCCGCAATGCGCGGCTGACGCTGGCGGTGCTGTTGTTCCTGGTCATCGCCGGGTCGATGGCATATGTGTCGATCCCCAAGGAAGCCGAACCGGACGTCAAGATCCCGATCATCTATGTCAGCCTCTCTTATTCGGGGATTTCGCCCGAGGATTCCGAGCGGCTGCTGCTCAGGCCCGTCGAAACACGGCTGAAGAACCTCACCGGCCTCAAGGAAATGCGCTCCACCGCCTACCAGGGCGGCGGCAACGTGGTGATCGAGTTCATGGCCGGCGCCAATCTTGCCAAGGCGCTCGATGACGTGCGCAACAAGGTGTCCGACGCCAAGCCGGACCTGCCGCAGGGCGCCGACGAGCCGACCGTCAACGAGGTCAATATTTCCGAGTTTCCGGTTCTCGTGGTGACGCTTTCGGGCGATGTGCCGGAACGGGCGCTGACGCGGGCGGCGCGCGAGTTGCGCGACCGGATCGAGGAAGTCAGCGGCGTGCTCGAGGCCTCGCTGCAGGGGGCGCGCGACGACCTGGTCGAGGTGATCATCGATCCGGTGAAGCTGTCGTCCTACGGCATGCAGCTCGACCAGCTGATCGCCGGCGTCAACGCGTCCAACTCGGTCGTGGCGGCGGGGGCGCTGGAAGGCGAGGAAGGCCGCTACGCCGTCAAGGTGCCGCTGCTCATCGAGACGGTCGAGGATGTGGCCAACCTGCCGATCATCGCCGGCTCGAACGCGGTGGTGCGGGCGCGCGATCTCGCCATCATCCGCTCGACCTTCAAGGATGCGGAGACCATCACGCGGCTCGATGGCGAGCCGGCGATCGCCATCGAGGTGTCCAAGCGCACCGGCGCGAACCTGATCGAGACCGTGGATGCGGTCAAGGTGGTGGCCGAGGAGTTCAAGACGCTGCTGCCCGAAGGCGCGTCGATCGGTTTCAGCCAGGACAAGTCGACCTCGATCCGGCAATTGCTGGGCGATCTGCAGAACTCGGTGCTGACCGCGGTCATTCTGGTGTTCATCGTCATTCTCTATGCGCTGTCGGGCCGGGCTTCGCTTCTGATCGGCTTTGCCATTCCCGCCTCGTTCCTGATGGGAATGCTGGCGCTGTCGCTGGCGGGACTGACGGTCAACATCGTGGTGCTGTTCAGCCTGATCCTGGCGGTGGGCATGCTGGTCGACGATGCCATCATCGTCACCGAATTCGCCGAACGGCGGATGACCGAGGGCATGGACCGCAAGGAGGCGTTCTCGCTCGCGGCCAAACGCATGGCCGGGCCGGTGACGGCTGCGACACTGACGCGCGTGGCGGCATTCTCGCCGCTCCTGTTCTGGCCGGGCGTGGTCGGCGAGTTCATGAAATACATGCCGATCACGCTGATCGCGACGCTGTCGGCATCGCTGCTTTATGCGCTGGTGTTCACGCCGACGCTGGGCGCCATGTTTGCCAAGCCGATGGTCGAGGAAGGGCCCAAGCGCGACGGGCTGTACATGAAGTTCGTCAGCCGCGCCGTGCGCCATCCGTTCATCGTGGTGTTCTTCACGCTCGCGGCGCTGGTGGCGGTGCCCGCGACCTACGCCTTCTATGGCAAGGGCGTGGAGTTCTTCCCCAATGTCGAGCCCGACTACGGGCTTCTGTATGTGCATGCCCGCGGCAATCTCTCGCTCGAGGAGAAGGACGCCGCCGTCAGCGCGGTCGAGCAGCGGATCCTCGGCTGGCCGGGGCTGACCAGCGTCTACACCCGCGTCGGCAAGGTGGGCGGCGGCGGCGCCGAGGTTGCCGAGGATGTGGTCGGCGTCATCCAGTATGAATTCGTCGATTGGCGCGAGCGCAAGCCCGCGGGCGAGATCCTCGATGATTTCCGCCGTGAGCTGACCGGGTTTCCGGGCGTCGACATCGAGGTGCAGGTCCCGGAAGGCGGTCCGCCCACCGGCAAGGCGATCCAGGTCCAGCTGTCGGCGGTCGATCCAGCCGGGCTGCCCGAGGTGGCGCGCCAGGTGGCGGCGCGACTGGAAGCGACGCCCGGCGTGATCGACATTTCCGACGGCCTGCCGCCGCCGGGCGTCGACTGGGAAATCAAGGTCGACCGCTCGGTTGCGGCGCGCTACGGCATCGGCCCGTCGGCGGTGGGCACCGTGGTGCAACTGGTCACCACCGGGTTGAAGCTGACCGATTACCGCCCCGCCGGGGTCGATGATGCCGTGGACATCCGGCTCAGGCTGCCCGAAGACCGGCGGACATTGTCGACGCTCGATGATCTCAGGATCGAGACCAGCCAGGGTTCGGTGCCGATTTCCAATTTCGTCACAAGGGAACCCGCGGCCAGCGTCGGCACGCTCACCCGGGTCGACGGGGTGCGCTCGATCACCGTGCAGGCAGGCATCAGCGAAGGCATCCAGGCCGATCCGCTGCGCCAGGGCATTGTAGCGGAACTGGAGAAGGCCGATCTCGAATCCCAGGGCATCCGCTGGAAAATGGCGGGTGAGGACGAGGAGCAGCAGGCGGCGGGCGCCTTCCTCATCAAGGCGTTTGGCGCCGCATTGTTCCTGATCTTCGTTGTGCTGCTGGCGCAGTTCAACAAGTTCCTGTCGGTGGCGCTGGTGCTGTCGGCGGTGGTGATGTCGACCATCGGGGTGTTCCTCGGCCTGCTGATCATGGGGCAGCCCTTCGGCATCGTGATGACCGGCATCGGCGTCATCGCGCTGGCGGGCGTGGTGGTGAACAACAACATCGTGCTGATCGACACCTATGACCATCTGCGCCGCGAGGGGCTGGACAAGCTCGACGCGATTCTCGAAACCTGCCGCGAGCGCGCGCGTCCGGTGGTGCTGACCGCCGTCACCGCGATCCTGGGCGTGCTGCCGATCGCGTTTGGCTTCAACCTCGAAATCATGGCGCATGAGACCACCTATGGCGCGCCGTCGACGCAATGGTGGGTGTCGCTGTCGAGCGCCATCGTCTTCGGCCTGGCGTTCTCGACCATCCTGACGCTTGTGGTGACGCCGTCGCTGTTGATGATCGTCACCCGCTCGAAGAACAGCCGGATCACCGCCTGGTGGGAGCGGATGAAGGCGCGCGTCGGGCTTGGCCGCAAGCGGGGCGCGGCGGGGCCAAGCTCGCAGGCGGCCGAATAGCCGCCTGGGTTGCGCCTATTCCGGGTGGCAGATCTGCTTGGCGCGGATCGCCTGGGCGGTGCGCACCACCAGCGTCGCCACCGCAAGGGCCAGCGCCGCCGTGAGCGCGAAGCCGATGAACCTGTGAGCTTGCGATCCGGTCTCGTGGGCGAAGACGAAGGAGGCGACCGACAGGGCCGCCACCGGAAAGGTGAGCGCCCACCAGGACAGCGCAAAGGGCAGCCGGAAGAAGCGCGGCGCCTGGGTCAGCACGATCAGGGCGAAGACATAGCCGATGTTGATGAGAATCCGGCCGAAGGCATCGACGCCGCCGGTCAGCTGGACCCATGCGACGAAAGCCACTGACGGCGGCGCGATCAGGATCACCAGGGTCGGCATCAGCCGCGAGGGCAGCGGTTCATGGAAGATCAGACGATTCATCACCAGGGTTAGAAGCACGATCCAGAACAGTAGTCCGGCCGAGAAGAACAGCCAGGAGAGTTCAACCGCGCCGAACCGGACGCCTGCCAGCGGCACCACCACATTGCCCACGGCCGGGATGAACCAGGCGGGCGAGAGATGGATCGGCTGGAAGGCGCGGTGGCCGATCCAGTTGGCGACGACGCTGAGCGCGAGAATCCCCTGGGCGGCTGCGCCTGCGCTCCAGATCACATAGGCGAGGTCCGGCATCCGTTGCGCGAGCGCCGTGCCGAGCAGCAACAGCGAGATCGAGATGGTCGGGAAGAAGGCGATCCGGACCGGGTGGTTCCACTCGGCTTTCACCGCCGCGGGGTGGCGCAGGATCTTGAGCCCGTAGAAGACCGCCAGAACGGCAAAGACGGCGACGGCCGCGCCAAGAATGAACTGCGAGGCAGCCCCCGACGCGCCTGCCGCCTTCTCGGCCGCCGTGAGTGACAGCACCAGGCCGAGCAGGCCCATCATCACGGCAAAGAAGGTGACGGGGAAATTCTCAAGCCGGTCTGGCTCGGTGGCGGACATGGCAACCATGGTGAAAAAGCTTCCTTGATTTCGAGCGCGCAATTGCCTTGCGGACAATTATATAAAAGATCTTGGATATAAATCAAGCCGCAGTCGCGGATCTCACTAATGGCCTGTTCTCACACAAGAATCCAGGTTATTGGCAGAACAGGCGGGGAGGGGAAAGCCGAGGGCCGGATGTCTTTTTGCGGCTCGCGGATCGGCTTTTGCCGGCCCGCCGCCGCGGCGCAAGCCGGGTCTTTAACTTGACAATCCTGCCTAATTGCTGAACGATCATTCAACATCAATCTACCTGAAAAATGGTCAAAAATGCATAGCCTCAAGGCCTTGGGGACGACAGTAATCATTGCCGACGGTTTGCCCCGATAAATGCAGAGTCTTCAAGGAGTGCCATTGAACACCTCGACACCATCCTCCACTGAAGAGCCCTCGTCAATGCAGGACCAATGCGCGGTGTCGGTCCGGTCCCTGAGCAAGGTGTTTGGCTCGGGCTCCCATGCCTTCAAGGCGCTGGACGCCGTATCGGTCGACATCAGGAAGAACGAGTTCTTCACCCTGCTCGGGCCGTCGGGCTGTGGCAAGACCACCCTGCTGCGGCTGATTGCAGGCTTTGAGCAGCCCACATCCGGAGAGGTCCTGCTTGACGGCGAGGACCTGTCGGCCAAGCCGCCCTATCAGCGCCCGGTCAATACGGTGTTCCAGAACTATGCCCTGTTTCCGCACATGACGGTGGCCGAAAACATCTCGTTCGGGCTCGAGATGCTCGGTCGTCCAAAAGACCAGATCAAATCCGTGACGGCGGACATGCTGCGGCTGGTGCAGCTTGAAGCCATGGCCGACCGGCGGATCACCCAGATTTCAGGCGGCCAGCAGCAGCGCGTGGCGCTGGCCCGCGCGCTGGCGCCGCAGCCGAAGGTCCTGCTGCTGGACGAGCCGCTGTCGGCGCTCGATCTGCAATTGCGCAAGGAAATGCAGATCGAACTCAAGCGGCTGCAGACCGACACCGGCATCACCTTCGTGTTCGTGACCCATGACCAGGACGAGGCGCTGACCATGTCCGACCGGATCGCGGTGATGAATGGCGGGGAGATCCTGCAGATCGGGTCGCCGCGCGAAATCTACGACAAGCCGCAGCACCGCTTCGTCGCGGGCTTCATCGGCGAGATCAACCTTTTGCCGGTCGAGGCGATGGGGGAGCATGACTATGCCGTTGCCGGTGTCGGAAGCCTGCGCTCCGATGCGGCGTCGAGCGTGCCGAAGGGCGACCATGCGGTGCTGGCGATCCGGCCGGAGCGCATCGCGCTGTCGGCGCCGGGGCCAGGGACATTGCCCGGGGTCGTCACCAATGTGGTGTATCATGGCACCGATACGATCTTTCACATCCGGCTGGCTGACGGGCTTGAACTCAGGGCCCGCTCGCAGAACAACACGGCTGAAATCCAGTCCTTCGCCAAGGGCGACTCAATCGGCTGGTCCGTCGATGCCGCCTCGGTCTCCGTCCTGGCCGATGACCCGTCATGACCCGGGCCGGCAAGAACATCCTGTTTCGCACCCTGCTGATAGGGCCTGCGCTGATGGCGATCACGGTCTTCATGATCGTTCCGCTGGGCCTGATGGCCTATATCTCGTTTCGCGGACGGGACTATTCCGGCGGGGTTCTGTGGGATCAGTTCACCGTGGAAGCCTATGTCCGGCTGTTCTTCGAACGCGAGCTTGATGGCACGCTGGCGCTGAATTTCAACTATATGTACATCATCCTGCGCTCGGTCTGGCTGTCGTTCCTGACCATGGTGATCTCGCTGGCCGTGGGCCTGCCGGTGGCGATGTTCATGGCGACACGGGACGCCAAGTGGAAAGCGGTGCTGGTTTTCATGGTGACGCTGCCGTTCTGGACCAACCTGCTGGTGCGGAACTACGCCTGGATCCTGCTCCTGCGCGATCACGGCATCATCAATTCGGCGCTGTTGTGGCTCGGGATCATCTCCGAGCCGCTGCCGCTCCTGCACAATTCCTTCGCCGTCGCGGTGGGGCTGACCTATTCGTTCCTGCCCTTCATGGTGCTGCCGATCTATGCGAGCCTCGAGAAGATGGATTTCCGGCTGGTCGAGGCTTCTTTCGATCTCTACGCCAACCGCTGGCAGACCATCAAGCGGGTGATCCTGCCTCTCGCCTATCCCGGCATCGTCGCCGGCTGCGTGCTGGTCTTCGTGCCCGCGCTCGGCGCCTACATCACGCCGGAACTCTTGGGCGGCGGCAAGACGCTGATGATCGGCAATCTGATCGGGTTCCAGTTCGGCGCTGCGCGCAACTGGCCGTTCGGCGCCGCACTCGGGCTGTTCCTGCTGGCGCTGGTCCTGACCTCGCTGTGGCTTTACGCCCGGCGCTACCGTGGT
This sequence comes from Hoeflea sp., assembly GCF_014359905.1. GTDB lineage: Bacteria > Pseudomonadota > Alphaproteobacteria > Rhizobiales > Rhizobiaceae > Hoeflea. Next base: position 25,008 of record NZ_JACIYP010000078.1, read on the forward strand.
GAGATGGAGGGATCGCAATGAAGCTCAATCCGTTCCGCTCGCGCGCCTTCCCCGGCGACGCAAGGCACTGGCCGGGGCTGTTCACCGCCACGGCGGCGTTCTTCGCCTATGTCTATCTGCCGATCCTGATCCTGATTGCGCTGTCGTTCAACGAGAACCGGACGGTGACGATCTGGACCGGGTTCTCGCTCGACTGGTACAAGATGGCGTTTTCCAACCGCGACATCGTCAGCGCAGCGACAAATTCGCTGATCATCGCCTCCGTCGCCTCGGTGAGTGCGACGACGCTCGCCACCCTTGCGGCGCTGAGGATGGCGAGCAACGACCGGTTCCTGGGCAAGGGCGGCATCAATGCGGTGTTCGCGCTGCCGATCACGGTGCCCGAGATCGTGCCGGCGGTGGCCACGCTGATGTTCTTTGCGAGCCTCGGCTTCACCTTCGGGCTCGGCACGGTGATCATCGGCCATATCGTGTTTTGCATCCCGTTTGCCTATCTGCCGATCCGGGCGCGGCTCGAAGGCATGGACCCGAAGATCGGCGAGGCGGCGGCGGATCTCTACGCCAATCCGGTGCGGGCCTTCTGGCGGGTGACCCTGCCGCAACTGATCCCGGGGATACTCTCGGGGCTGGTGCTGGCCTTCATCATCTCGCTCGACGATTTCGTCACAACATTCTTCCTCGGCGGTGCGGGATCGACCACATTGCCGATCTACATCTTCGGACTGGTGAGAACCGGCGTCACCCCGGAGGTCAACGCGATCTCCTCGCTGATGCTGCTCTTGTCGCTCTCTTTAGTTTCCCTGTCGCTTTTTCTGGGACGGGATCAGAATCGGAAACCCGGGCCCGATTGAGACGTCAAAGCCCGCACACAATTGGAGAACATCATGAACACCACCAACAGGGTAGGAAAGCATACCGCCAAACTGCTGATGGCCTCGGCCATGGCGCTGGGCGCACTGAGCGGCAGCGCATGGGCCGCAGGCGAACTCAACCTGTACAACTGGTCGAACTATTTCGCGCCGGAACTGCTTGAGCGCTACGAGAAGGAAACCGGCACCAAGGTCAATATCGACAGCTTTGCCTCGGAAGAGGACCTCCTGGCCAAGCTGCAGGCCGGCGGCGGCGGCTACGACGTGATCTTTCCCGGAACCACCACCCTCGGCGTGATGGTGGAAAAGGGCATGCTGGCCAAGATCGACGTCAGCCAGATGGAGAATTTCAAGAACCTGCTGCCGGCCTTCACCACCATCGCCGGTGATGAAGACCGCGCATATTCCGCGCCCTACATGTGGGGCACGACCGGCTTCACCTACGATCCGGCAATGGTCGAGGGTGGCCCGCTTGAGGAAAGCTGGAAGGAGATCTTCGAGCCAAGGGACGGCCTCAAGGGCAATATCGCCATGCTCAACGAGATGTCGGATGTGTGGAATGCGGCGGCCTACTACACCGGCGTCAGCAAATGCACCGAGGACCCGGCCGAGGCCCAGAAGATCCTTGACGTGCTGATGGCGCAGAAGCCGCATGTGAAGCTCTATTCCAACGACGGGACCATCGACCGCATGATCGCCGGCGAAGTCGCCGTCCACATGCAGTGGAACGGGGCTGCGCACCGGGTGAAGGAAAAGAAGCCCGATGCCGTCTATGTCTATCCCAAGGAAGGCACCACCTTCTGGACCGACGTCATTGCGGTGCCCAAGGATGCGCCGAACCTCGAGGAGGCGAAGAAATTCGTCAACTGGATGATGTCGCCTGAAGTGGCGGCGATCGCGTCCAACTACACCGGCTATTCCAATGCGGTGGCAGGTTCCGGCGAGTTCCTGAAGGAGGAACTGCGCGCCGACCCTGCGGTCAACACGCCGGAAGAGTACAATGACCGTCTGCGGGCTTACGAAAATTGCTCCCCGGCATCCAAGGACCTGCGCGAGAAGGTCTGGACCAAGCTCAAGTCCTGATCTGAGCTGAGGACAGGCGGGCCGGAACCATGAAATTGGGTCCGGCCCG
>NZ_JACIYP010000079.1 GCF_014359905.1 Hoeflea sp.
GGCTGCGCGTCGCCCATGTGCTGCGCGACTACGGGCTGCGTGACCGCGCCCAGGCGCCTGCCGACAGCCAGACCGTTCATGCCGCCACACCTGAGAGCAGCGAGTGAACTTTGGCCATGGTGCGGGGTGAACGGATGGATTAATGCTGCCTCATGGACGGGAGTGTTTGCCCCGACCGGTTTCACTCTTGAGGCAGTTCCAGGATGGCTAAGCCGGAATTCGCGGCGACTCGGTATTACTTCGTGACCTATTGGGCCGCCGCGGTCACGGTCACCTACCTGCCGATCTGGCTCAATGAGCGCGGCGTCAGCGATGCCGGGATCGGGCTGATCAACACCGTGCCGATGGCAGGGATATTGTTGTTCAGCATCTTTGCCGGCCGCCTGGCCGATCGCGCCTCGGACTGGAAGCAGGCGATCCTGCTCGGCACCGGCCTGAGTGCGGCGTTCTCGCTGTTCCTGGGCTTTGCCGAAGGTTTCTGGCTGATCCTCATCGTCTGGATGATGATCAATCTGCCGGCGGGCCTGGTCAGTCCCGTTGCCGACGCCGCGACCATGCGGCTGTCGATGCGGCTCGGCTTTTCCTTTGGCGCGACCCGCGCCTGGGGCACGCTGGGCTACCTGGCGATGTGTTTCCTCACCGGTTACGTGATCCTCTGGCTCGGCGCGCCGTCCTTCGTCTGGCTGATGGTGTTTGCCTGCGCGGCGCGCTTCCTGGTCGCCGCGGGACTGCCGCAGATGCGCGACACCGCCAGGCCGCGCGCGGTATCGGATGGACGGCTGTTGTCGCGTGATGTCGTTGCCGCGTTCGAGCCCTGGGTGCTGCTGCCGGTAATCGCCGGCGCCATCCTGTTCGCCAATCACATGGTCATGAACGCGTTCTCCTCGCTGGTGTGGAAGCAGCAGGGCCTTTCCGAGCCGGTGATCGGCGGCCTGATCGCGCTGGGCGCTGCGGCAGAGGCTGTGACCATGTTTGCCTGGAAGCGGATCAACACCCGCTTTCCCGCCCGCATCCTCATCCTGATCGCAGCACTCGCGTCGATCCTGCGCTGGGCGGGAATGAGCTTTTCGCCGCCGCTTGCGGTGATCGTCCTCATGCAACTGGGCCAGGCCGTCACCTTCACCTTTTCCTATCTGGGATGTCTCTATTTCATCGCCAAGAGAACGACGGAAGACACGTCGGCGGAGGCGCAAAGCCTGTATGGGGTGATGATGCAGGGGTTTTCGATCCTGATTGTCGCGGGTTTCGGCGTCGCCTTCGGGATCGTGGGTGTCAACGCCTTCTGGATCTGCGTGACGCTCTCGGCGCTGGCGCTCGCCATGGTGCAGATTTCGCTCAGGATGCGCCGCCCCGATTCGGCTGATTGATGCACGCCGCTGCCAGATAGTCCCAGGTCGCTTCAAGTAATGTGAGGGCAGGGCGTCCACGCAGACGTCCGCGTGCACTCTACTCGTCGCCGCCGCCTTTGAGCGATGCATTGGCCATTTGCAGCGCATGCCGGACATCGAGCGCCAGAATGTCGGCGCCGGCGGCATGCAGTTCCGCCTGACGGCTGCCAAGGCACGGGCCGCCAATCAGGACCGACATGGATGGGTCCGGGCATGCCGCGCGGATTTTGCGAATCACGGCGCCGATGTCCTCGATGCTGGATCCCACGGCGATCGAAACGCCGACCACCTGGTACCTGCCGTTGTGCGCCATGCCATAGGCCCGGGTGCCGGCCTGCAGGCTTGACCCGCCATCCACCAGCCAGCCTTCTTCATGAAACACCGAAGCGATCACGCTGAGGCCCAGCGTATGGTCGTTGTTGGGCATCCGCATCAAGAGAATCCGCGGCCGTTCCTCATCGCAGAATGAAGGGCCATCAATCTCGGAAAGACTGGTCAGCAGCAATTGCAGCCGCGCGGATGCGGCGGTGATGCTGGAAAAATCCTGCTGATCCTCGCACCACATGCGGCCCAGCTCCTCGGCGACGGGGATGATCAGCGTTTCGCAGATCACCAGGAGCGGCACCCGTTCGCTGCGGAGCCGGTCAAGCGCTGCACGAAAGTGCTTCGGATCCTTCTCGAGCAGGGCGCTTAGCAACTGGCGGAAGTGAATGATCCCGTTGGTCGAGCGACGCTCGTCGGGCTCTGTTGCCTCGGTTGCATTCTCATAATGAAAATGGTGGCGGATTGCCTGCTCCAGCTTGCCGCGGTCTTCGGTCTCCATCTGCGGGCTGGGGGCCGATCCTGCGGAGCGAAGCGGAGAGCGTGCGACGGATCCCCGCGTTGGATTGCTCATGTACGGTCTACCCGGGGCGAGCCGTTCATGGCCGCCGCTCTCTTCATTACCGGACATTGAGCTATCCCCCACATCATGTGGATCTGATCCACGATGAAAAGGTTATGACGGTTCTTGCAAGGAAACGAGGGCCTGTACGGCGATACTGCATCGCGGTTGTTGCCAAAACAGAAAAGAAGGTTCAGGACTTCATGTTAGAACCAATTAAATTATGCGGATGAATTTGAACAGCACTAGGTGACGGCGGCAAGTCGCAAAAGCCGATCGTTGTTTCGGGTTGCTTTCTTTTCCAGGCTGTTCAGGGCCGCCTCTGCCAGATGCGGCGCAGTCAGTCCGGAACGGTCATACATCACGGCCGGGCTTGCTTGTGGCTCAAACCGGTCCGGCAAGGTCAGCATCCGGACTGCCAGTGAGCCGTCGAGCTGTCCGCTTTCGGCCAGATGCCTGAGCACGCTGGCGCCAAAACCGCCGCTGGCGCCTTCCTCGACGGTAATCAGCGCGTCATGGCGGCGGGCCAGGTCTTCAATCAGCCCGGTGTCCAGCGGCTTGGCAAACCGGGCATCGGCCACACTCGTCGACAATCCGCGCGCCGTCAGCAGGTCCGCCGCGGCCAGGCATTCGCCGAGTCGCGTGCCGAATGACAGGAAGGCAATGTCACGGCCCTCGCGGACCACGCGACCCTTGCCGATTTCAAGCGGGATGCCGCGCTCGGGCAGCGCCACTCCAGTTCCTTCCCCGCGCGGATACCGGAACGCGATCGGCCCGGCATCGTGAACGGCGGCAGTGGCGACCATATGCACAAGTTCGGCCTCATCGGCCGCAGCCATCACGGTGAACCCGGGCAGGTTGGACAGGAAGGCGACATCGAAGGCGCCGGCATGGGTCGGCCCGTCCGCGCCGACCAGACCGGCGCGGTCAATGGCAAAGCGCACCGGCAGGCCCTGCAGCGCAACGTCATGGACGATCTGGTCATAGGCGCGCTGCAGGAAGGTCGAATAGATCGCACAGAACGGCTTCATGCCCGCTGCGGCCAGCCCAGCGGCGAAAGTGACCCCATGCTGCTCGGCGATGCCGACATCGAACATCCGCTCCGGATGCGTCCGGGCGAAGATGTCGAGCCCGGTGCCCGACGCCATCGCAGCCGTGATGGCGACGATGCCGCTGTCGCGGGTGGCCTCGTCGGTCAGCGCCTGGGCGAAGACCTTGGTGTAGGCGGGCGCGCCGGGTTTGGACTTCGACAGCGTTCCCGTCTCGGCATCGAAGCTGCCGACGCCATGATACTTGTCGGCGCTGTTTTCGGCCGGCGCGTAGCCCGCGCCCTTGCGTGTGATGGCGTGGATGAGCACCGGCCCGTCGGCGGCGCCCTTCAGTGTTCGCAGGATGGCCAGGAGTTGCGGCAGGTTGTGCCCGTCGACAGGTCCGACATAGGAAAACCCCATATGTTCGAACAGGCTCGAATTGCCGGTCAGGGCGCCAACGGCATGGCGCGCCCTTGCAGCGCCGGTCCGGAACGGTTCGGGCAGCCTGGCGGCCGCCTTTTTCATCGCGACATCCATGCGGATCGCCGGTGCCTGGGCGCACAGCATGGTGAGATGCCTGGAAAAGGCCCCGACCGAGGGGGAGATGGACATTTCATTGTCATTGAGAATGACAAACATCCGCTGGCCCAGCGCGCCTGCGTTGTTCATCGCCTCATAGGCCATGCCTGCCGACATCGCCCCGTCGCCGATCACGGCAACCACGTCGCCATCGCCATAGCCGAGCGACCGGGCGGCGGCGAAGCCAAGACCGGCTGAAATCGAGGTCGAGGAATGCGCTGCGCCAAAGGGATCGTAGGGGCTTTCGGAGCGCTTGGTGAAACCTGACAGGCCGCCGTCCTGGCGCAGACCCGCCATGGCCTCGCGCCGGCCGGTGAGAATCTTGTGGGCATAGGCCTGGTGGCCCACATCCCAGATCAGCTTGTCGCGGGGCGTGTCGAAGACCGCATGGATGGCGACGGTGAGTTCGATCACGCCGAGGGTGGAGCCGAGATGTCCGCCGGTTGCTGCGACCTTGGCGATGGTGTCCCGCCGGAGTTCCTCAGCGAGCCTGACAAGATCGGCGTCGGCAAGGCGGCGCAGTCCTTCCGGGTTTTCGATGCTGTCGAGAATCGGCGTCGCGTTCTCCGGTTTCGAAACAATCCCCATTGTCTGCCTCCATGTTCGCCTGGCCCTGGCCCGGTTGGTCCGGGCTTCTGTTTCTCAGACCGGCCCTCAACAATCATAATCGCGGCATTGCGGAAAAATGTAAACATAAATTTACACAATATAATGTCAATCAATATGGACATACAGTGCCGACCGGAGAGCTTTCGGCGGCGATTTCACCCGCCGAGGCGGTCGCTTGCCGGAGTTCCGGCCTTTTGCCTCCACCCTGTGCAGACGGATTATCGTGATTGCAAATGATCCCAGAGTGTATATTTTGGTTGACGTGAAGATGTACAAAAATATGGACACTGCGGCCCGAACGGCCGCTTTCCACCGCGCTTGACGCCAGGCGATCAGACATGCCGGGCCGATGCGTTCAGAATGAGAGGTCACCGCCAATGGCTAAGCCCTATCCTTTCAGCGCCATCGTCGGCCAGGATGAAATGAAGGAAGCCTTGCTGATGGCGGCGGTCGAGCCGGCGCTTGGCGGGGTCCTGGTGTTTGGCGACCGCGGCACCGGAAAGTCCACGGCTGTGCGCGCGCTCGCCGAACTGGTCCCCGAACTCGCCGGCACCCGCGGCTGCCGCTACAATTGCGACCCAGCCCAGCCCGCCGAACCCTGTCCCGTCTGCGCCACCGCGCCGAAGTCGGAACGAATCAAGCGGCGCGCGCCGATGGTCGATCTTCCGCTCGGCGCCACCGAAGACCGGGTCTGCGGCGCGCTCGACATCGAAAAGGCGCTCGTCTCCGGCGAGCGCGCCTTCGAGCCGGGGCTGCTTGCCAAGGCGCATCGCGGCTTTCTCTATGTCGATGAAGTCAATCTGCTGGAAGATCATCTGGTCGACCTGCTGCTCGATGTGGCGGCTTCGGGCGTCAATGTGGTCGAGCGTGAAGGGCTGAGCGTTCGCCACCCCGCCCGTTTCGTCCTCGTCGGCAGCGGCAACCCGGAAGAGGGCGAATTGCGGCCGCAATTGCTCGACCGTTTCGGTCTGTCTGTCGACGTCGCCTCGCCGCGCGACATCGCCTCTCGGATCGAGGTGCTCAAGCGCCGCGACGCCTATGAGCAGGACCCCGACGCCTTCCATGCCAAATGGGCCAAGGAAGAACACCGCCTTGCGGCGCGGATCGTTGCCGGCCGCAAGGCGGTGGGCGCCGTGGTGCTGTCCGAACGGCTGATGATCATGATGGCGCATCTGTGCATGCAACTGGGTGTTGACGGTCTGCGCGGCGAATTGACGCTGATGCGCGCCGCTCGCGCCAAGGCAGCCCTTTCCCGCCGCAAGGAAGCAACCGTCGAGGATGTCCTGGCCGTGGCGCCGATGGCCTTGAGGCACCGGCTGCGCCGCGATCCGCTGGATGAGGCGGGCTCGAAGACCCGCGTCGACCGCGCCATCAGCGAAGTTGCGGGAGCGCCTGTGGGAAATGCCTGATCCTGACCTTGCCACTCCCGTCAATCCGCGCTGGGCCGATGCGCTGCTTTCGGCGCAGATCCTGGTCGCCGGCGCCGGTCTGATCGGCGGCGTGCGGTTGCGCGCAGGCGCCGGCCCGGTGCGCGACCGCTGGCTTGAGATGATGAACCTGATGCTTGCAGCACGATCCGGCAAGACCACGCCGTGGATCAGAATTCCCTCGTCCTCCGCCACGGGCCGGCTGACCGGCGGCATCGATATCACCGCAACGCTCACCTCCGGACGTCCGGTGCATGAAAAGGGGCTGCTGGCCCGCGCCGATGGAGGATTCGTTGTCCTCGGCATGGCCGAGCGGCTCGCCGGCGCCAGCGCCGCCATTATCGGCAGCGCCCTTGATGACGGCGAATCCATCGGGTCTTCGGGGACCAGGCAGGCGTCACGGTTCTCGATCGTGGCGCTGGACGAGTCCGCCGGCGAGGACGAGAACCTGCCCTCGGCACTCGCCGACCGGCTGACGCTGGATCTGCGGCTTGATGGCCTGTCGATCCGCGACGCCGTCTGTGATCCCGACTTGGCCGCTGCGCTTGCCCGGCATCTTCCCGATGCCGCGACGTCCGCAAAAGCCATGGGCGGCATTCCGGTCGGCGACGGACTGCTTGAGGCGGCTGCCGCGATCAGCATGGCGCTGCCCGGCAGCCCGATCCGGCGCGCGCTCGATCTGATCCGCGTCGCCCGGATTCTCGCCATGATCGAGCGCAAGGACCAGGTCGATGGCGAGCATCTCGCCACCGCGGTCCGGCTTTGTCTCGGCATCACCCTGAACGCGTCCGAGCAAACCGAAGCCGAGGAGCGTCCCGCCGAAGCCGATCAGCGGCAGGACAGCGAAGATCAACCGCCTCCGCCCGAACCGCCGAGCGACGAAGCGGATTCCGATGGTGAAATCACCGAAGCGGATATGTCGGACGCCGACATGATGGTCGCCGCCGCCGCCGCATCGCGCGCGGTGCTGGCCGAACTTGACCGCCCGGACCGGTCGATGGCGGCAAAGATGGCCCGCACCGGCAAGTCCGGCGGCTTCAAGTCCGGCAGCCGCCGCGGCCGGCCCGCGGGCATCGTCTCGCGTCCGCCCTACACCGAAGCGCGGCCCGATGTGGTGTCCACGTTGCGCGCGGCGATTCCGTGGCAGCGGTTGCGCAATCCCGATTTCGTGCTCCGCACCGACGGCTCGGTGCCGCAGCTTCGCATCCTGCCGTCCGATTTCCGCTACATCCGGTTCCGCCACCGCACCGAATCCACCGCCATCTTTGCCGTGGACGCCTCGGGTTCCACTGCCATGGAACGCCTGGCCGAGGCCAAGGGCGCGATCGAGCTGCTGCTCGGCGATTGCTACGTCAGGCGCGACCAGGTGGCGCTGATCACCTTCCGCGGCCTGACGGCGGAAACACTCTTGGAGCCGACCCGCTCGCTGGTCCGGGCCAAACGTTCGCTCACCGGCATCCCCGGCGGCGGGCCCACGCCGCTCGCAGGCGCCATACGGCGCTCGCTCGAGATCGCAGGCATGGTGCAGCGGCGCGGGCAATCACCGCTGATCGTCTATCTCACCGATGGCAGCGGCAACATCGCGCTCGACGGAAAGCCCGATCGCGTCCGCGCGCGTGAAGATGAGAAGATGCTGGCGCGCCAGGGCGCGGCGCTCGGCTACCGCTCGATCCTGATCGACATCTCCCGCAGGCCGCGCGAGACCACGCGGGAACTGGCCCGCTCGATGCAGGCGCAATATTGCCCGCTGCCGATCGTTTCGGCGAGTGCGGTCAACGCCATTGTCAGCGCCGAATTGCAGAAGGGCCCGAGCCAGGGAGACAGGCAATGAGACTGTCCGGCGCCTCACCGACCCTTGAGGTGGAAGGCCGCCACTGGCCGCTCCGGGAAGCCAGCCGGATGGTGCGGGTGGGGCCACTCGAATGGCATGTCCAGGAAATGGGCGCTCCGGATGCCCCGGTGGCGATCCTGGTTCATGGCACCGGCGCAGCGACCCATTCGTTTCGCGGCCTGATGCCGCTGCTGGCCAGGGACCACCGCGTCATAGCGATGGATCTGCCCGGCCACGGCTTCACGCGCGGCGCCAATGCGGATGATCTCACCTTGCCGGGCATGGCGCGCGCGCTTGGCGGATTGATCCGGGCGCTGGGGGTTCAACCGGCACTTGGTGTCGGGCACTCGGCGGGGGTCGCGGTGCTGCTGCAATTGACACTTTTCGGCGGGCTCAAGCCCCGCTGCATCATCGGCATCAATGCCGCCCTGGAGCCCATTCGCGGCAATGCGCTGCTTTCGCCGCTTGCAAAACTGCTGTTTGCCAATCCGCTCACGGCGCGGCTGGTCTCGTTCCAGGCCAGGATCGGCAGCATGGCCGATCAACTGCTCAGGGCCACGGGGTCCCGCATCGATCAGACCGGGCGCGATTGCTACGCCATGCTGCTGCGCCAGCCGGCCCATATCAATGGTGCGCTGGGAATGATGGCGAAGTGGCGGCTCGAGCCGCTGATTGCGGAACTCGCACGCTTGCAGGCCCCGGTCATGCTGATTGCCGCCGCCGATGACCCGATGGTGCCCGCACGCGTATCACGACAGGCGGCGAAACTGATGACCCGGTGCAGGGTCGAGATTATCGACCATGGCGGTCACCTGATGCATGAGGTTGCCCCGGCCCTCGTGGCTGAGCTGATCCGGCGGCCGGCCTGCGGCGACGCCGGGCAAGCGGCCGTGAAAAGATCGGTGGCTTGAGATGAGGCCACGCAGCCAGAGATCGGGATCGGAATGGACGATGGAACAGACGACCGGAGCAAGACCATGACCGCGCACGATCCTTCGCTCGCAAGCGGGCAGGCCGGCGACACCCGTCCCCATGCCGTCGTCATCGGCGCGGGGTTCGGCGGCCTGGCCGCCGCCGTCCGGCTCGGCGCGCGCGGCTACCGCGTCACCATTGTCGAAATGCTCGACGAACCCGGCGGACGGGCATCGCAATTCCGCCAGGACGGCTTCATCTTCGATGCCGGTCCGACCATCATCACCGCGCCTTTCATCTTCGAGGAGCTCTGGGCGCTCTGCGGCCGCAGGCTTTGCGACGATGTCACCCTGGTGCCGCTCGACCCGTTCTACACCGTCCGCTTCGATGACGGGCAGGAGTTTCACGTCAATGGGGACGGCAGCGCCATGGAAGCTGAAGTCGCCCGCTTCTCGCCCGGCGATGTGGCCGGATACCGGCGCTACCTCGCCGAAAGCGAGCGCTGCTTTGAGACCGGTTTTCTGGGCATGATCGACAAGTCCTACCCGACGCTCTTCTCCATGGCGGCGGCGCTTCCGGGCCTCGTGATGCGGCGCGCGGAACGCTCGATCCACAAGCTCGTGTCGAAATTCATCAAGAACGAGAAGCTGCGGCAGGCCTTGAGCTTCCACCCGCTATTCATCGGCGGCAATCCGATGCGCTCGTCGGCGGTGCTGAGCCTGATCTCCTATCTCGAGCGTGAATATGGCGTGCACTACGCCATCGGCGGCACCCATGCGCTGGTCAAGGGCATTGCAGGCCTGATTGCGGGGCAGGGCGGCATCATCCGCACCGGTGTCGAGGTGGCGGAAATCACCGTCGAAGGCCGTCGCGCCACCGGCGTCCGCCTCGCCAGTGGCGAGTTGATCCCGGCCTCCATCGTCGTCTCCAACGCAGATGCCGGCTGGACCTACACGAAGCTTCTGGCAAATCATCCGCGCAAGCGCTGGACCGACGCCAAGGTGGCCCGCGCCAAATACTCCATGAGCCTGTTCGTCTGGTATTTTGGCGTCAACCGCCGCTACGACGATGTCGCCCACCACACCGTGATGCTGGGGCCGCGCTATGACGGCTTGCTGCACGACATCTTCGACGCAAAGCGGCTGGCGGAGGATTTCAGTCTCTACCTCTATCGCCCGACGGCTTCCGACCCGTCCGTCGCACCCGATGGCTGTGATACCTTCTACGTGCTGTCTCCGGTGCCCAACCTTGACGGTGATGCCGACTGGTCGACGGCTGCCGAGCCCTACCGTAAGAAGATCCAGGCCTATCTCGAAGCCACGCTCCTGCCCGGTCTCGGGGAGCATGTGGTCACCTCGAAGATGATCACGCCGCTCGATTTCCGCGACCGCCTGCTTTCGGTCAAGGGCACTGCCTTCGGCATCGAGCCGGTGATCACGCAACTGGCGTGGTTCAGGCCGCACAACAAAAGCGAAGAGCTTGAAAACCTGTTCCTCGTGGGCGCCGGCACCCATCCCGGCGCGGGCCTTCCCGGCGTGGTCTCCTCGGCCAAGATTCTCGACAAGGTAGTGCCCCATGCCAGCGCCTTCGCCTGACAGCTTCGTTCTCGATCCAGGCCTTCGCCGGGAGTGCGAGGAGGCAATCCGCGCCGGATCGAAGTCCTTCCTGGCGGCCTCGATGCTGCTGCCCTCCTCGACGCGGTCGGCAGCCCGTGCCCTCTATGCCTTCTGCCGCGCCGCAGACGACCTGATCGACGAAAGCGCCGATCCAGCCGAAGGCCTCTTCGAGATCCGCGCCCGGCTCGACGCCATCTACCTTGGCACGCCGCGCGATCATCCCGCCGACCGCGCCTTTGTCGCCGTGGTCGAGCATTACGCCTTGCCGCGCGCGCTGCCTTCGGCCCTGATCGAGGGATTCGAATGGGACGTGCAGGACCGCAGCTACCGCAGCTGCGACGAACTCTGCGCCTATGCGGCCCGCGTCGCCTCCACCGTGGGCGTGATGATGACGCTGATCATGGGGGTCTGCGACCGGGCGGTCCTGGCCCGCGCCGCGGATCTGGGGCTTGCCATGCAACTGACCAACATCGCCCGCGATGTCGGCGAGGACGCGCGCCGGGGCCGCATCTACCTGCCGCTCGACTGGCTCGAGGAAGCAGGCATTGATCCCGAAGCATTCCTCAGCGATCCGCAAGCCTGCCCGGCCATGCGCGCCACCACCGAGCGGCTCCTGGATTCGGCCCATATCCTCTATGCCCGCGCCATGACAGGGATTGCCGGATTGCCGCTCTCCTGCCGCACGGCGATCCGCAGCGCGGCGCTGATCTACCGCGAGATCGGCCGCGAGATCGAGCTCGCGGGCCATGACAGCATTACCCGCCGCGCCCATACCTCGACCCGGCGCAAGCTCGAACTGATCGCCCGCGCGGCGGCCACGCCGTTCCTGTTCCAGCCGGTCTCCACCGAGCCCGCCCATCCGCAGGTCCGTTTCCTGGTCGAGGCCGCGGCCGCCGGCCGGGTCAATGCGCCCTCGGGCTTCGACGCCAAGGCCGGCCGCATGATCGAATTGATGGCGTTGTCGGAAACCCGCCGCCGCGCCGCAGACGCCAATGCCTGACATCGCCAATTACTACGGCCTGATCGAGATCGCCATCACCGTCGGCGCCTTTATGCTGTTCATCATCTGGCAGATACGAACCTTGAAGCGCGACATCCGCGCGCGGGAGGCGCGGGAGGCAAGGGAGCGAAGCACGCAAGCCGGCGACGCCACAAGCTTGCCGGAAACAACGGACTGATCAGCCCGCGCGCCGCGGCATCCGGAACGGCAGCATCGCCTTGACGAGGGGCGAGGCGAAGCGGGCGCCGGACAGGCTTTCGTGCATTAGGTCTACATTTTCGCTCATCAGCCGGGTGCGGATCACCGAGCGGGTGTAGAACGGCCCGTCCTCCAGCGTCTGCGACAGGCTGGGCCTTGCGCCCGGATCGTGATGGCCCGACCGGGGCACGCCCCAGAACCCGTTGGCGAGCCTGGTCTTGGGCGGCATCGAGATGGTGTCGATATGCCCGTCCCGGCCAATGCGCAGCGAGATCGCGCCGCGGCTGCCATCCTTGCGCAGCGTGTCGTAGATGATGACGGCGTCGCCATCGGGCATCCGCCCGCGCGCCCAGTCCCAGAGCGAGAAGCCCTTTTCCAGCGGTTCGGTGCCCCAGTTGCTGTCCATGTAGCCATGGCCGGCCCAGTCCTCGCCGCCGGTCTCGAATTCGACGCTGATCCGTCCGGTGGGCGAGATCGGCCACCAGCGATGCCTGCCATGGGCATCGATGTCGAACACCTGCGAGGTGACCGCGTCGGGCTGAAACCGGATCGCGCCCTTGACCCGCTTTGGCAGCCATTGCGCCGGCGGCCGCGGCACGGAGACCTCGTCGAACTCGATCAGGATGTCCGCGCCCTCGTGGCGGATCCGGCTCGGCCCGACCTGAAACGACAGGGCGTCCCGCACGGTCTCGCGGCGGCCGCGCTCGGTCATGGTCCAGCGGTGTCCCGTGGGGGCATAGAGCGCGACATTGATGCAGACATGGTTGTCCGGCTCGCGGCGGCCGGCCCAATGGTAATAGGGTGAAAACACCGAGCCGACAAAGGCGATCACCGACAGGCCGAAGCGTTCGCAGTCGCTCATGCCGTCGACATACCACCAGAGATAGCCGCCCGGCGGGACAGACGCGTCGAAGCGCGGTCCTCGCCCAGGCTCTCCGCCGCCAGCATCCCGGAAAGCGTCGCCATCGGCACGCCCGGTCCCGGATGCGCGCTGCCCCCCGCCAGATACAGACCCTGGATCCGCGTTCGCGACCCCGGCCGCCGGAACGATGCCGTCCAGCCATGCGCCGCCCGGCCGTACAGAGCCCCGCCCGTTCCCGGAAACAGCTGGTGAAACCGGTCCGGCGTTGTCGGCGAGAGATCCATCCCGGCCTGGTCCACCGTCAGACCGCAGGCCGAAAGATGGGTCAGGGCTTGATCGAGGCATTGCCCGGTCTCCTTGCTCGTAAACGTCTTTGTATCGCCATCAGCCGGCGCGTTCAGGATGAACAGCATCCGCTCGCAGTCAACCCCTGCGGGTAAAATTCCCCGGTCGTCCCGGTCCTGGGCGCAGACATAGGTAGTGGAAACCGTGGGCATGGTCCGCCCGCGGGTCAGCTGATCAAATTCAGAGGCAGAATCATCGGAAAAGAACACGCTGTGATGGGTGAGCGGAAATCCCGATGTCCGGGCGGTCATGGCGAAGGTCACGGCAGAAAGCGAACGTTCGGCGCTCGGGGTTGGCGCAACGCCGCTGCCGGCCGGTCCGCCGGTCAATCCGGCGAGTGCCGAGACATCGCCGTTGAAGATGATGCTTCCGGCAGCCAGCCGCTCTCCATCCTGGAGTGTCAGTCCGGTCACACCATTGCGGTCGGCCTCAATGCCAGTGACTTCGGCATCGTAACGGAAAGTCACGCCGAGATCGCGGGCGAGCTGTTCCATGGTGCGCGAAAGCCCGTGCATGCCGCCATCGCAGAGCCAGACGCCATCCTGTTCGACATGGGCCACCAGCATCAGCGTTGCCGGCGCCAGAAACGGTGAAGACCCGCAATAGGTAGCGTAGCGCCCGAACAATTGCCTCAGACGCGGATCGGAAAAGCAGTCGCTGAGCGCCGACCACATCGAGGACAGGGGCTTGAGAGCCAGTTGTTCGCCGATCTTCATGAAGCCGATGCGGGCCATCAGCCCCAGGGCGCTTGGCCGCTGGGCGTCGATGTAGTGTGGCCTGAGGGTGGCGAACATCGCCGCACTTTCGGCGGCAAAGCGCCGGTAGCCGGCTGCATTCTCCCGGTTTGAAAAATCGGCGATGGCGCGGGCGCTTTCCTCGACGCTGGCGAACAGGTCAAGCCGTGTGCCATCGCGCCATCCATGCCGGGCCAGAAGCCGGGCAGGGCGCAGTCCGATGCGGTGGCCCAGATCGGCGCCGGCCATCGCAAACAGTCGCTCGAACACCCAGCGCATGGTCAGCACCGTGGGGCCAGCGTCGATGTCCTGCCCGCCGACGCGGAGCTGCCGCATCTTGCCGCCCGGCGCGTGGCCACGCTCGACCACGGTGACGTCAAATCCCGATGCCGCCGCAGATATCGCCGCGGCAAGACCGCCGGCGCCGGCACCCACCACGATCACGTTTTCAGCCAGCGGCATCCAGTCCCTTCCTTGCGACAGCACAGCATCTAATCACGTTGACAATCCAGTCAACTATGTCAAGATATATTGACACATGTAGGTGTCATATTGAAGTGACAAGCCGTGAAGTTGCCGGAGGGACACGCCAGATGGATCTGCAAAAACGCATTGAACGCAACCTAGAGCGTGCCGTCACCTACGCCACTGCAGGCGGCAATCCTTCGCTGATGTGCGATGCCTTGAGATACGCCGTCTTTCCCGGCGGCGCGCGCATCCGCCCGCGGCTTTGCCTTGCCGTGGCGCTGGCGGCCGGCGACGCGGCGCCCAACGCATCCGATGCCGCGGCAACCGCCATCGAACTCCTGCACTGCGCCTCGCTGGTGCATGACGATCTGCCCTGTTTTGACGACGCGAGTTTCCGCCGCGGCAAGCCGAGCCTGCACACGGCCTTTGGCGAAACCACCGCGGTGCTGGCCGGTGATGCCCTGATCGTGCTGGCCTATGAAACGCTGGCGCGCGAATGCCTCGCCACCCCCGACAGGATCGCGCCGCTGATTGCCGTGATCTCCCGCGCCGTCGGCATGCCGCACGGCATCATTGCCGGCCAGGCCTGGGAGAGCGAGGCCAGGATCGATCTCAAGGTCTATCACCGCGCCAAGACATCCTCGCTGTTCATCGGCTCGACCACAGCCGGCGCCATAGCCGCCGGCGTCGACCCGCAGAACTGGTACAGGCTGGGCGAGGCGCTGGGCGACGCCTTTCAGGTCGCCGACGACCTGCGCGATTGCGCCGCCGATCCCGACGAGATCGGCAAGCCCTGCGGCCAGGACGCGGCCCATGACCGCCCCAATGCGGTGCGCGAGCTGGGTCTCGGCGGCGCCGTTCAGCGCCTTCAGGATCTGGTCGGCGAGGCTGCCGCCTCGATCCCCGACTGCCGCGGATCGGACATGCTCAAGCAACTGATCCTGGACGAAGCCAAGCGGCTGGTGCCAAAGAACCTGGCCACGGTAGCGGCCTGATCCCATGGTCGCAGAGGTGTCCGCTCCCGGTTCGCCCATACCCGTCAAGCCGGGTCCGAACTGGCGGACGCGCCTCAATGCCTGGCGCGCACGCCAGGTGGCGCGGCCTGAATTTCGCCGGCTCATGCAATGGCTGCCGCTGTCGCGAAGCTATTCCCGCACCCAGGAAGCAGATTTATTTTCGCTGGTCACCGGGTTTGTCCAGAGCCAGATCCTGTTCACGGCAGTGGAAACCGGCCTGCTCGGCGCGTTGGAGGCGGGGCCGGCGAGCGTGGCGGACCTTGTCCGCGGCACAGGCCTCAACGAAGACCGGTTGAAGCGGCTGCTGCAGGCGGTGCAGGCCGTCAAGCTGGTATGCGTGGGCGATGACGGCTTCGTCACGCTCGCCGATCACGGCGCGGTTGTCCAAAGCGATCAGGGCATTCGCGCGATGATTTGCCATCACGCGCTGCTCTACCGGGATCTCAGAGACCCGGTCGCGCTGTTCAATGGATCCGTCTCCGACACCGAATTGCGGCGGCTGTGGTCCTACGCAGGCTCCGGCCGCGAATCATCGGTCAAGCCCGGCGATGCCGCCGCCTATTCGGCACTGATGGCGGCGAGCCAGTCGACGCTGGCCGACGAAATTCTCGATGCCTATGATTTCGGCCGTCACACCAGGCTCCTCGATGTCGGCGGAGGCGAGGGCGCATTCATCACCGCGGTGAGCGCCCGTCATCCTGCGTTGACACTGTCGCTGTTTGATCTGCCGCCGGTCGCCGAGCGGGCGCGGCAGAGATTTGCCGGCGAGCCGCTGACCCAATGCCCGCATTGCCATGGCGGCAGTTTCCTCGATGATTCGCTGCCGCGCGGCCATGATTGCATCACCCTCGTCCGGGTCCTGTTTGATCACGAGGATACCGTCGTTCTCAAGCTGTTGCGCAATGTCCGCGCCGCCATGGAGCCCGGCCAGACGCTGGTCATCGCCGAGCCGATGGCTGGCGACGGGTCGCGCGGGCAGCGGCTCTCGACCGCCTATTTCGGAATTTACGTTCTGGCGATGGGGTCGGGGCGTTGCCGCACCCCTGCCGAAATCATCGCCCTGGCGCAAGCCGCAGGCTTCTCGGGCTTTGACATCCGCCCGTGCCGGTCGGCCCTGATGGCGACGCTGGTTGTCGCCCGTCCCTGACATTTTCTCAGATAGCAGTGTAAATAAAAGTTGACATATAAGAACGTAAAAATAATATTACAGACAGGAGGCAGCGTCTTGCCTGAGTCAGGCTGGATCAATCAACATGCAGACACACGCAGTCGTATTTGAACAACCACAACGGATCGGTCTTCGGGAGCTCGACGTCGCTCAGCCCGGCGATGGCGATGTGATTGTCGAAACGATCTGGAGCGGCATCAGCGCCGGCACCGAGAAGCTGCTGTTTGAAGGGCGCATGCC
This sequence comes from Hoeflea sp., assembly GCF_014359905.1. Taxonomy (GTDB): domain Bacteria; phylum Pseudomonadota; class Alphaproteobacteria; order Rhizobiales; family Rhizobiaceae; genus Hoeflea. Next base: position 16,308 of record NZ_JACIYP010000079.1, read on the forward strand.
TCAGTTTCCCGGCATGGGTTACCCGCTTGTTCCCGGCTATGAATCAGTCGGACGGGTTGTCTCGGCCGGCCGCGATTGTTCGAGCGAAATTGAAGGCCGTCTGGTCTTCGTCCCTGGTGCGCGCGGCTATCAGGATGCCGCGGCGCTGTTCGGCGCATCCGCCTCGCGGCTGGTCACGGGCAGGGACCGGGTGATCCCGATCGACGACGCTCTCGCCCGCAACGGCACGCTGCTGTCGCTCGCGGCCACCGCCTATCACGCGCTGACCCTGCCGGGCATCGCGCCGCCGGACCTGGTCGTGGGTCACGGCATTGTCGGCCGCCTGACCGCGCGCCTGATCATCGCCATGGGTAATCCGGCGCCGCATGTGTGGGAGATCAATCCTGCCCGTGAGCACGGTGCTCAGGGATATCAGGTGACGACGGCTGAAGCCTGCGGCACGCGCAAATGGTCTTCCATCCTCGATGCCAGCGGCGACCCCGACATTCTCGACAAGGCGATAGCCGTGCTCGAACGCGGCGGCGAAATCACCCTGGCTGGTTTTTACAGCGAGACCATGAGTTTTCGCTTCACGCCGGCCTTCATGCGCGAGGCGCATTTCCGCATCGCCGCCGAATTCAAGCCCGCCGATGTGCATGCGGTGCTGGATCTTGTGGCCCGCGGGCGTCTGTCGCTCGACGGCCTGATTACCCATTCAGCCAGTCCCGGCAACGCGGAGGCGGCCTACCGGACAGCCTTCGGGGACCCGGACTGCCTGAAAATGATACTTGACTGGAGGGAACTGCAATGACTGAAGGCTACAGCGGAAACGCCACGGACCGGATTCACGACCTCCTGCGCGAGGAGGCCGCAATCGAGCCGGACCAGGTCCACACAGGCCCGGTCAAGAAGGACACCCAGATCATCGCCATCTATGGCAAGGGCGGCATCGGCAAGTCCTTCACGCTGGCCAACCTCTCCTGCATGATGGCGCAGCTCGGCAAGAAGGTGCTGCTGATCGGCTGCGACCCGAAGAGCGACACCACGTCGCTGCTGTTCGGCGGCCGCGCCTGCCCGACCATCATCGAGACGTCTTCCAAGATGAAGGCGGCTGGCGCGGAACTCAAGATTTCCGACGTCTGCTTCAAGCGCGACGGCGTCTTCGCCATGGAGCTCGGCGGCCCCGAGGTCGGCCGCGGCTGCGGCGGTCGCGGCATCATTCATGGTTTCGAAACGCTCGAGAAGCTCGGCTTCCACGACTGGGACTTCGATTACGTGCTGCTCGACTTCCTGGGCGACGTGGTTTGCGGCGGCTTCGGCCTGCCGATCGCCCGCGACATGTGCCAGAAGGTGGTCGTCGTCGGCTCCAACGATCTCCAGTCGCTCTATGTCGCCAACAATGTCTGCTCGGCGGTTCAGTATTTCCGCAAGCTCGGCGGCAATGTCGGCGTCGCCGGCATGGTCATCAACAAGGATGACGGATCCGGCGAGGCGGAAGCCTTCGCCAAGGCCGTTGGCATCCCGGTGCTGGCCGCGATCCCGCAGGATGACGACATCCGCAAGAAGAGCGCCAACTACCAGATCATCGGCCACCCGGACAACCGCTGGGGTCCGCTGTTTGAAACGCTCGCCATAAATCTCGGCCTGGCGCCGCCGGTTCTGCCCGAACCGCTCGACCAGGACGGGCTGATCAACCTGTTCGACTCCTGCGACACCGGCGGCGATTACGTGCTTGTGCCGGCGCAGCCGGAAGACATGTGCCCGGCGTCCGCGCTGGAGCGTCCGACCCTCGAAGTCGTCTACGACACGGTGTGACCATGGATGATTTTTCCCCCACTCGCGAAGACATTGCCCCGACGCCGGCCGACAGTGCCGCCGCCGAAGGCATGTCCTGCGCATCGGGCGCGGAGAAGATGAAGGCGCAGGCTATTGCCTCGGGCAAGTCCGAGGTGATGGCGCAGCTGGAGGCGGATTACCCCAAGGGCCCGCATGACCAGCCGCAATCCATGTGCCCCGCCTTTGGCTCGCTTCGCGTGGGATTGCGCATGCGCCGGGTCGGCACCATCCTGTCGGGCTCTGCCTGCTGCGTCTACGGTCTGACCTTCACCTCGCATTTCTACGGCGCCAAGCGCTCGGTCGGCTACGTCCCGTTCAATTCGGAATCGCTCGTCACCGGCAAGCTCTACGAGGACATCCGCGACGCGGTCCACGAGATGGCCGATCCCAAGGCCTATGACGCCATCGTCGTCACCAGCCTTTGCGTTCCCACCGCCTCGGGTGTTCCCCTGCAGATGCTGCCGAAAGAAATCAATGGTGTGCGCATCGTCGGCATCGACGTACCGGGCTTTGGCGTTCCGACCCATGCCGAGGCCAAGGACGTGCTGTCCGCCGCCATGCTGAACTACGCCCATGGCGAAGCCGAAAGCGGACCGGTTCAGGCGCCGCGCACCGGCATCGAAAAGCGTCCGTCGGTCACCCTTCTGGGCGAAATGTTCCCCGCCGACCCGATGATGATTGCCGCCATGCTCGAGCCGATGGGCCTGGCGGCGGGACCGGTGGTGCCGGTGCGCGAATGGCGCGAACTCTACGCAGCGCTGGATTGCGCCGCCGTGGCCGCGATCCATCCCTTCTACACTGCCTCCGTGCGGGCGTTCCGCTCAGCCGGACGCAAGGTCATCGGCTCCGCGCCGGTCGGCTTCGAGGGCACCGATGCCTGGCTGCAGGCGATCGGCGATGGCTGCAACGTTCCGCAGGCGCGGATCGACACCGCCCGCAACGCCTTTGGCGGCGCCATTCGCGCAGCCCTTTCGGAAAACCGCATCAACGGCCGCATCACTCTGTCGGGCTATGAAGGCTCCGAGCTGATCGTCGCGCGCCTGCTGGTCGAAAGCGGCGCCGATCTGAGATATGTCGGCACCGCGTGCCCGAAGACCGAGTTCTCGACGCTCGACGCCGAATGGCTCGAAGCCAAGGGCGTTCAGGTCCGGTACCGCGCCTCGCTCGAGCAGGATCTCGCGGCGATGGCCGAATTCAAGCCCGATCTCGCCATCGGCACCACGCCCGTGGTGCAGAAGGCCAAGGAGAACGGCACCCCGTCGCTCTACTTCACCAACCTGATTTCGGCGCGTCCGCTGATGGGCCCGGCCGGCGCCGGCTCGCTCGCCGCCGTCGTCAATGCGGCCATCGCCAACAAGCCGCGCTTTGACCGCATGCGGGAATTCTTCGGCGAGGTCGGCAAGGGCGACAATGCCGGCGTCTGGGAAAACACGCCGGTTCACAACCAGGCCTTCCGCAAGAAGTTTGCCGCCAAGGCGGCCGCTTCGCGCAATGCCGTCGATTCAGGGGAGGCGATTGGCTCATGACGCTGATCATCGACCATGACAGGGCAGGGGGCTACTGGGGCTCGGTCTATGTGTTCACCGCCATCAAGGGCATGCAGGTGATCATCGACGGGCCGGTCGGCTGCGAGAACCTGCCGGTCACCTCGGTGCTGCATTACACCGACGCACTGCCGCCGCATGAACTGCCGATCGTCGTCACCGGTCTGGGCGAGGAAGAGCTTGGCCAGCACGGCACCGAAGCGGCGATGAAACGCGCCCGCTCCGTCCTCGATCCCGATTTGCCTGCGGTCGTCGTCACCGGTTCCATCGCCGAGATGATCGGCGGCGGCGTGACGCCGGAAGGCATGAACATCCAGCGCTTCCTGCCGCGCACCATCGACGAGGACCAGTGGCAATCCGCCGACCGGGCGCTCAAATGGCTGTGGACGGAATACGGCCCGAAAAAGGGCAAGGTCCGCCCGCCCCGGGCGCGCAAGGACGGGGCCAAGCCGAAGGTCAACATCATCGGCCCGATCTACGGCACGTTCAACCTGCCGTCCGACCTGGCCGAGATCCGCCGGCTGATCGAAGGCATCGGCGCCGAGGTCAACATGAGTTTCCCGCTGGGCAGCCATCTGGCCGATGTGCCGCAGCTTGCCGACGCCGAAGCCAATGTCTGCCTTTACCGCGAGTTTGGCAGATTGCTGTGCGAGGCGCTCGACCGGCCCTATCTGCAGGCGCCGATCGGCATCCATTCGACCACCGCATTCCTCAGGTCGCTGGGCGAAATGCTGGGGCTCGACCCCGAACCCTTCATCGAACGCGAGAAGCACACGACGCTCAAGCCGATGTGGGATCTGTGGCGCTCCGTCACCCAGGATTTCTTCGCCACGGCCGGCTACGCCATTGTCGCAGGCGAGACCTACGAGCGCGGCATCCGCAATTTCCTCACCGAGGAAATGGGCATGCCCTGCACCTTCTCGGTGCAGCGCGTCGCGGGCAAGAAAACCGACAACCAGGCCATCCGCCGGATGATCAAGGACAAGCCGCCGCTGGTCATGTTCGGCTCCTACAATGAACGCATGTACCTCGCCGAGGCCGGCGCGCGGGCGATCTATATTCCCGTGTCCTTCCCCGGCGCCATCATCCGCCGCCACACCGGCACGCCGGTGATGGGCTATTCGGGTGCATCCTGGCTCATACAGGAAGTCTGCAACGCGCTGTTTGATGCGCTGTTTTCGATCCTGCCTCTGGCCACCGACATGGACGCCGTCGAGGCGACGCCGGCCAGGAACCGGGGCGAGCTGCCCTGGGCGCCAGAGGCCAAGGCGAAGCTCGATCACGCCATCGGTCTCGAGCCGGTGCTCGTCAGGATTTCCGCCGCCAAGCGGCTGCGCGATGCCTCCGAACAGGAAGCACGCGCCCGCGGCAGCGCAATCGTCAACCAGGAAGACGTGGATTTGGCCAGCCAGGCGCTCAGGCGCGGGCGAGCCGCATAACACGCCGGGATGCCCCGGCAAAAAGGAGAGTGCAATGACAATGACAGTGCATCACAGGGAGAGGCAGGCAGCCCGCGGGCAGTCAAGGACCGACCGGTTTGAATACTGGCTGCTGGTGGCCATCGCCTTCGTCATCTGTTTCGCCATGGCAGGGACATCCCGCGCGGTTGCCGCCTTTCGCGGCAAATCCGTCGACAGCCATGGCCAGTCGGTTTTTGCGGAGGCGCGTGCATCGGCGCACGCCACCGCGGGCTACGTCTTCTTGGCCTAGCCCATCGCTTTTGCCGGTGTCCAAACCCGGCATTAACCGCCGAAGCCGCCTGTTCCAGGCGTCCAAGGCACCCGGCTGCGGGGCACCGCAGCGCTTGTGACTAGGAGGTACTTCAATGTCCAGTCCAAATACCGTTTCGCTTTCGGGAATGACCGAAGGGGAAGCCCAAGAGTTCCACTCGTACTACCTCCAGGGGATGATTGCATTCGTGGCTGTCGCCATCGTTGCGCATATTCTCGCCTGGTTCTGGCGCCCGTGGATCCCCGGTCCGGAGGGCTACGCTTCGCTTGAAAGCGTCGGCCAGACCGTATCGGCATTCCTGCCAATGCTCACTTAAGGAGAAGCGAAATGTGGAGAATCTGGATGCTCTTCGACCCGCGTAAAACGCTGGTTGTTCAAGGTGTTTTCCTGTTCGCGCTGGCTGTGATGATTCATCTCGTCCTGCTCAGCACGACTCGCTTCAACTGGCTTGAAGGCGCACCGGTCGTGACCGGCGCCCTCGACCCGTCGACGGGTATCATGGGGCTCATCCCCATGATGATTGGCTAAACGCTGACAAGAATGACTGCGGGCGGGGCACCGGCTCCTGCCAGCCGCCCGCGGTCGAAATCTGGAATGGGCAAAACCCGGAACGGGGTCGCGTGAATTCACCGCGATCAGACGGGGTTGGAGACAAGCCATGGCGCTGCTCAGTTTTGAAAGAAAATACCGCGTTCGCGGTGGCACCCTGTTAGGCGGTGACCTGTTCGACTTCTGGGTCGGACCATTTTATGTGGGCTTTTTCGGCCTCACCACGGCATTCTTCGCGGGTCTTGGAACCGCGCTCATGGCCTATGGCGCGGCGCTTGGGCCAACCTGGAACATCTGGCGCATTTCCATTGCGCCACCTGACCTGAGCTACGGGCTCGGCCTGGCGCCTCTGGCGGAAGGCGGGCTCTGGCAGGTGATCACCATCTGCGCGATCGGGGCCTTCGTGTCCTGGGCGCTGCGCGAGGTGGAAATCTGCCGCAAGCTCGGCATCGGCTATCATGTCCCCTTCGCCTTTGGTGTGGCGATCTTCGCCTATGTCACGCTGGTCGTATTCCGGCCGATGCTGCTCGGCGCCTGGGGACACGGTTTCCCCTATGGCATCTTCAGCCATCTCGATTGGGTGTCGAACGTCGGATACCAGTATCTGCACTTCCACTACAATCCGGCGCACATGCTCGCGGTATCATTGTTTTTCACCACCACGCTGGCCCTGTCGCTGCATGGCGGTCTCATCCTCTCGGCCGCCAATCCGGGCCGCGACGGCACGCTTCGCAACAACCCAAGCGAGGTCAAGACGCCTGAACATGAAGACACCTTCTTCCGGGACATCATCGGGTATTCCGTCGGAACGCTGGGCATTCACCGCCTTGGCCTGGTGCTGGCGCTGAATGCGGGATTCTGGAGCGCGGTGTGCATCATCATCAGTGGCCCGCTGTGGAACCAGGGCTGGCCGGAATGGTGGAACTGGTGGCTCGATCTGCCGGTCTGGCGCTGAAAGGGATCTGATCATGGAATACCAAAACATCTTTACCCAAATTCAGGTCCGCGGACCTGTGGAAGCCGGGATCCCGTTACCACGGGGTGACGATGAACGCGTCGGAACACCGTTCTACAACTGGCTGGCTGGCTGGTTCGGCAACGCCCAGATTGGTCCCATTTATCTCGGGTTTCTAGGCACGGCCGCACTCATAAGCGGAACCATCTGGTTCGTCATCGTCGGGTTCAACATGCTGGCGTCCGTCGGCTGGGATCCGATCCAGTTCATCCGTCAGCTGTTCTGGCTGGCGCTTGAGCCACCGCCGGCGAAATACGGCTTGTCGATCGTGCCGCCTCTCAACGAGGGTGGCTGGTATATCATCTCGAGCGTTTTCCTGCTGGCCGCCGTGCTGTTGTGGTGGGCGCGCATCTATGTCCGGGCGCGGGCGCTCGGCCTCGGCACCCACGTGTTCTGGGCCTTTGGCGCAGCGATCTGGCTGTTCCTGGTGCTCGGCCTGTTCCGGCCTATCCTGATGGGTTCCTGGGCGGAAGCCGTGCCCTATGGGATCTTTCCGCACCTCGACTGGACGGCGGCGTTTTCGATCCGCTACGGCAATCTCTACTACAACCCGTTTCACTGTCTCTCGATCGTCTTCCTTTACGGCTCGGTGCTGCTGTTCGCCATGCACGGCGCGACCATCCTCGCCGTCACCCGCTATGGCGGCGAGCGCGAGCTCGAGCAGATCACCGATCGCGGCACCGCGTCCGAACGCGCGGCGCTGTTCTGGAGATGGACCATGGGTTTCAACGCCACCATGGAGTCCATTCACCGTTGGGCCTGGTGGTTCGCCGTTCTCACGCCGATCACCGGTGGAATCGGAATTCTGCTGACCGGGACCGTGGTCGACAACTGGTACCTTTGGGGCATGAAACACGGCATTGTCGCGCCGGTGCCCGACATGTGGCCGACCGTCGTCGATCCGGCTCTAGGGGGATAAGACCATGAAACTTTGGATACCGTTTGCCACAGCCGCTGGCGTGTTTGTTGCAGCCGCCATTCTCTTCGGCGCCGATTGGGATATGCCCCCGGTTGACACCGAGCAGATCGGCTACCGCGGCACAGGCATGGTCCTGGTCAAGGACCGTGAGAAGCAGGAGGACCTGCGCCTCGCCAATCTCGCACCCGAACCGCTCTACGAGGCGGATCCGGAAGGTGACCGGGCCGGCGATGTCTATGAGAACGTCCAGGTGCTGGGCGGCCTCTCCGATGACCAGTTCAACCTGTTCATGGCCTCGATCACCCAATGGGTGTCGCCCGAGCAGGGTTGCACATACTGCCACAATGAGGAGAACCTCGCTTCCGATGAGGTCTATACCAAGGTTGTGGCCAGGCGCATGATCCAGATGACCCAGGCCATCAATCAGGATTGGCAGCCCCACGTCGCCCAGACCGGCGTAACCTGCTACACCTGTCACCAGGGCCAGCCGGTTCCGGCCAATGTCTGGTCACGCGATCTCGGTCCGGGCGAAAAGGGCCGGGCGCTTGGCTGGCGCGATGGGCAGAATGTGGTCAGCGAACTCGCCGGCGTCACGTCATTGCCTTCAAATGCGCTTGAAAGTTACCTGCTTGAGGACAAGCAGATCCGCGTGCATTCCCTGACCGCCTTGCCGACCGGTGAGAATACAGCCACCACCAAGGAGACTGAATCCACCTGGGCTCTGATGATGCACATGTCCGAAAGTCTCGGCGCCAACTGCATGACATGCCACAACTCCCGTGCGTTCAATGACTGGGATCAAAGCCCGCCGCAACGGGTAACCGCCTGGCACGGTATCCGCATGGCGCGGGATATCAATCAGACCTACATGACTGGCCTGGCCCCGGTGTTCCCGGATAATCGCAAGGGGCCGGAAGGCGATGTGTTGAAGGTCTCCTGCGCGACCTGCCACAACGGCGTTCAGAAGCCGCTCTACGGCGTTTCGATGCTCAAGGATTATCTGGACTCCCTTGGCGTCAAGAGCAACACCGACGTGCCTGACTACACCACCTACACGCCGGGGGAGACCCAGATCATGGGGCCGGCGAAGACGACTTCGCTCGCGCCGGTTTCCGGCGAAGGCGATGGGGGGAAGGCTCTGGCATCTGCCGATTGAGCCCTCTGCAGCAGGCGGCGCTTTCCCTCGGTGTCCGTCTGCGCAAAAGAGAACCGGAGATCGCGAGATCTCCGGTTCTTCTTTTTTGAGGGCCAGGTCGTTCTGTGCCTGCTCGCCTGTTGAGGGCAGGGATCGCCGCCGCCGCCGGCGCACCGCGCCGGCATCAGCCCCGGTTGCGCCGGCGCTAACGCGCGTCGCATTCATCCGGATTCAGGTGACGCGCGTTAACCTTTTGGATTTGCATGTCGTTATCGCAAAACCGCTGCGCACTTTTGCGCGACATGCATTAAAGGAACTGTCCGGTCGTCCAACAGGCAGACCAGGCGTGCGTCCCGCAACAGTCTGCAACGCATGCGGCTCGGATCGAACGCGGGTTAAGGTGAACCATGCATGTAGGATCAGCGTTCCATACTGCGCAGGGTCACGGCATGGATCGGCTGAGCCCGATCGCATAAGGCAGCCTCAACTGGTGCACGGAAATGGCCAGGCCAGTCAGAAGATCAGACTGGGGTAGCGGTCCGCGTAGATCCGGAACCAGGGCGTGAACCGTTCCGGGTGCTCGGCGATCTCGGCGTGCAGTGCGTCCCGGGTGATCCAGCGGGTGTCTTCGACCTCGCGCGGATCCGGCGCAAGCTCGAGGGCAGACCGGTCGGCCGTGCCGATATACATCGTCACCTTCTCATGCTCATGCAGGCCGTTGCCGACATCGGCCGAGTACTCGACCACGCGGCGCCGCGACAGCGCCACGTTGAAGCCGAGCTCCTCCCTCAGCCGCCGCCGGGCGCAGCTGTCGATCGGCTCGTCCCAGTGGGGATGCGAGCAGCATGTGTTGGCCCACAGCCCGCCGCAATGATATTTCGACCGGGCCCGTTTCTGGATCAGCAGATGGTCGCCATCGAAGACGAAGATCGACACCGCGAGGTGGAACAGCCCGTCGACATGGGCTTTCAGCTTCTCGACCGGGTACAGCGAGCCGTCGTCGGCGATGGCCGGGATGATCGTCGGGTGTACATTCATCGTCTTGTCCTGTCTCAACATCCGGCCGCCGCCGCAAGCGTGCCGCCTGTGCGGCGGCCGTCATGCGCCGTGGCTCCGTTCTTATCCTGTCCTGACACTCCGTCCAGTCCCTGCCAGTGGCCGTCCACGGCCAGCAGGTTGAACCGCGTGAAGCAATATTCCAAAAACCAGTCGTCCCGATAGGCCATGCGCACCGCCTCGCCATGGGTGGCGCTGGTTCTCGAAAACCTTTCCATGGCCTCGACCGAGCGCCAGATCGACAGCGTGACCTGGTGAAGCCAGGGGATCTCGCCGGTGCCGATCATGAATTGCCGGGTCCCCTCGGCCTCCACCGTGGCCGAGATCGCCGGCACCTTCGACCAGAAGCGGATCAGCTTGGAGGGCCGGATCGAGGCGCGGGTCATCGCCACCACCGGCAGCGTCTGTTGACCTGCGCCGGCATCAATCGGGAAGGTACGGCCGTCCCAGTGTCCGCGGGTCGAGACAGGCTCGAGATACAGCGTCGCCATCCGGTCGGCCGTCTTGCGGTAGC